>NZ_JBXAYF010000001.1:0-300000 GCF_056782175.1 Dellaglioa sp. CoH-56-MRSF-10 | reverse complement strand
CGTATTTGGACGCTTTATCCCATTAATTAGAACTTTTGTGCCACTTATTTCTGGTACTATTCAAATGAATTACAGACATTTTAGTATTTTCAACTTAATTGGCGTCTCACTTTGGGTAGCCATTGGAAGTGGCGTCGGTTACTACTTCGGCGCAATTCCATTTGTTAAGGATCATTTTTCTATTATTTTCCTTTCAATTGCCGGGATAGCATTACTTCCAGTGGTCTTAGCTGGGTTAGTACAACTTACGAAATTTTTACTTAGAAAAAAACTTGATGCTAAATTCTAGGATAAGCTTTTTAGAATAATCGTTTTCTTTAGCGTATAATGGGGCTATCACATAAACTTCAGGAGGTTCTCATGCCATTTACAGTCTATCTCGTTCGCCATGGTCAAACCATTTTCAATAAATATAATCGGATGCAAGGTTGGTCCGATTCACCACTTACAGAAAAAGGCATTAACGACGGCCACACTACTGGAAAAAAATTATCACAAATTCAGTTTGCTAATGCATACAGTAGTGATACAACCCGCGCAAATCGTACAGCTAACTACATTTTATCTGAAAATGAAAACTCTTCAGATTTAATTGTTACAACATCTGAGTTTCTTAGAGAGCAAGGCTATGGTTACTATGAAGGTGCCGATTCTTCTCAAGCTTGGTTTGTTGTTGGTAAGCCACATGGCGCTGCTAATTTCACTGAGATTTTGCAAAAATTTTCAATTGAAGAGGCACGTGACTTCTTCAAAGAAATCGATCCTTTCCATGATGCTGAAGACGATGCCGATTTTTGGGCACGTCGTAATAAAGGTTTTGATTTATTGCGTAAAGATGCTAAAGATGGCGATAACGTTTTAGTTGTCAGTCATGGGACAACAATCAGAAGTATCGTTTCTCATTTTGCACCCGAAATTGATATTACAATGAGCCCTAAAAACGGTAGTGTAACTAAGTTAATCGTTGATGACAATTCAGTTAAAGTTGAATATTTCAATCATCACGATGATGATAAAATCTAAATAAAAAAGGAGTAACCAATTTTTAAAATTGGTTACTCCTTTTAGTTTAAATTGATTTACGTTGTGTCTTGTAATCGATAACTTCTTTTTCAGATAAATTACCTAATTCTTGTAATTTATCTTCAATAATATTTAAAACAATATTACGATCAGCTTCATTTTCAACAAAATCGTATTTATCGCCATCAATAACTAAAAATTCAGAAACGTCATATTCTTTTTCCCAATCTTCATAATAGCGAAGTAATGTTTTATAGTATTCAACCAATGAGTGGTCAGTTTCAATTTGTTCATAATCACGGCCACGTTTTTGAATACGATTAACCATTGTTTCATAAGAAACTTTAATCATAACCATCAAATCGGGTGATTTTTTATGTGCAGCATAAGGTAACTCTTCAAGCATATTTTCTAATAAATCTTGATAGATGTTATATTCAACAGTTGTGGCATTACCCATTTCTGTATTCATCTTCATAAAAATAGCATCTTCATAAATTGAACGATCAAGAACATTATTATCTTCTTGCATTGCTGCTTTAATCATTCTGAAACGACGATTCAAAAAGAAAGTTTGTAATAAGTAAGCGTAGGGATTTGTTGCTTCCTTATCCCCTGCTTCACGTTTTTTTGCAGCGATTTCGTTACCTTTGTAAAATAAAGGTAATACCGGGTTATCTGTAACAGGTTCGTAAAAAGCCTCTACCCCAAGTTCTTCAGATAAAATTTTTGTCATACTAGATTTTCCTGAACCAATAATACCAGCCAACGTAATCAAAATAATAAACACTCCTTCTTGAATAGTTAATACAATTTATGCAGTTAAAACAATTAGATTTAGACTTGTAATTAATATCTCATTCGGTATCATCTTACTAGTAGTCATAAATAATCTCATATTTTAATTCTCCGTTTATTTAGTATACATTGGATTAAATAAAATAAAAGTCTTTTCTTTTTCTAAAATTAATGCATTAAGTGAGACTATTCATCAAAAACCAGACAGCTCTAAGTACCTTTTTTATTTACAAATTAAATATTTATTTATGAAAGGATTTCATATGTCATTTACCGTTTATATGGTTCGTCATGGCCAAACTTTTTTTAACTCTTTCCAGAGAATGCAAGGCTGGTGTGACTCTCCACTTACAGATAAGGGAATCAACGATGCCACCCATTCAGGAAAACTTTTACGCGATAAATCATTTAATGCCATTTATCGAAGTGACACAATGCGTACAAAAAAAACACTAAGCCATATTTTAAGTGAAACGAATGTTGAAGAAAATGCACAGTTAACACCAATTGAAACAGCACTTTTTAGAGAAGAATATTATGGCTCATTTGAAGGCCAAGATACTGCAGCTGTTATGCAAACAGTTGGTACACCTTTTAATTGTCAAACCTTCAATGATATTCTTGAAAAATATTCCATCGAAGACTCACGTGATTTCATAAAAAGTGCTGACCCTTTTAATTTAGCTGAAAATGACCAAGAATTTTGGAATCGCTATGATCATGCTTTTGATTTTTTACGCACTAACCAAAATAATAATGACAACGTTCTATTAGTTGGTCACGGGACAGCAATTAGAAGTATCGTTTCACGATACGCACCTAATATTGATATATCATCTAGTCCTAAAAATGGTAGCGTCACTAAATTAATCGTTCATCACGATACAATTGAAGTTAGCTATTATGGTAATTTTGGCGAACAACCCATCTAAATAAAGAGAGGTGAATACTCAGTTTTAAAAACTGAATATTCACCTCTTTTTTATTTTTTTAATACCATCCCTTTATATAAGGTAACTGTTACCCAATAATATCCCAAATAGAGAACTGCAAAAATAATAAATGGAATCGTTATATGTGAATATGGATCTGGAATTAATTCCTTGAACATTTGTAGTCCGAATAAAACGTGGATTACACCGACAATTCCAGGTAAGAAGAATAAGATGCCAATTTCGCGCCTAATTGATTTTTTCATTAGTCGTTGCTTAGCGCCTAATTGGTTCAATAAATCATATCGTTTTTTATCCGTTGCCGCACTAGACAATATTTTAAACATAAGAACACTTGCTAACATTGCCAACATCGCAACGCCTAAGAAGAATCCAATGAATTCTAATCCGCCATAAATGCCGTTAGCCAACTGATATACGACATACTTATTCATAAAATAAGATGAATTATCTAACTGATTTTTAGGTATTTCTTCGCTCAATGCTTTTAAGATTTCTTTATTATCTTTAAATGATGCTAACCTAACAGTATGGATACGTTGTGTCTTCGCCGAAACAGCTGAAAATGATGCGTCAGAGACAAGTACTGGATTTAACATATCAGGGGATTCCAATGTAGTTCTAACAGCATTTCCCCATAGATTATCCTCATTTTTAGCTGTCATTTTGGCAGGGTCAACTTTAATAAATTTACCGGTAGCCGTTCCCGTTTCCGTGAAATCAAGCGTGTACAATGGTGATTTCACAAAGTCAGATTTTTTAAAATAACGGACAGAACCAACTTTTTTTGCTTCATAAATGGACTCTTTTTTATCAGTCAATTGACTAAGTAATTTTTTCTCTTTTGTTGATGGATTTTGGACAACAACATCATATGGGGAAGTAGAAGTAGCTGTTTGATCAACCACACCAGAGAATCCCATCCCAACAGTTATTGCGCCTAATGCTAGTGCAAATAACATCGCAACCATTGTTAGAACCCGATTTAATGAACCTAATCGAAAGCTAAGTTGCCCTAATAAAAAGGTATTTAATTGCTTTTCAGAAAATCCCTTATTACGTTTTAATAATTGAACCAATCCACTAAATAATGAATTGAAAATTAAAAATGTCCCAATCAAAATTGTTACGACTGACCCAATAAATCCAGCCATTTGAAACAGTGCTAAATGACTTAATAAATAATAGCCACTTGCAATTAAACCTAATCCTAAGATACTTTGAATTAAGATATTATAAGATTTTAGCTTTTTACCTTGTGGTTGTTCTGCTTCATTTAATAATTTTAAGATAGGCGTTCTTAACAAGCTTTGTCGATTAAATATAGCAGCAATCATGAAAAGAATAACGAAGAAAAGCATTGTTATTAGGATTGCTGGGAAATAAAAAGCTTGAAAAGAATGCGGTGCAAGATCCATTTTATCTACTAAAAATTGGCTAACGCCATATGTCAGTCCAATACCAACTAAAATACCAACAGCTGTTGCAATTAAGCCAATAATTAAAGTTTCAGTGAAAATTAAGCGCCCAATCTTACGCTTTTTAGCGCCTAGCATCATGAACATCCCATAATCTCTTTGACGCATGCTCATTAAAAATGTATTCGCATAGATAATATAAAACAGTGTAATAATTGCAAGTAGTACAGAACCTACTTGGAAAATCATTGCTGCAAATTTTATCGTCGCATTTTGTTTAATAAATTCTTGATTAGTTGCTAATGCTTCAAACATGTAAAAGATTGCTGAAGCCATAATGAGTCCTGATAACAAGATTAGATAATCTTTAAAGCGACTCTTAATTCCAGTTAAGGATAATTTTAATAACATATTGTTTCCTCCCTTCTTAAAATTATTGTTCACTCTTAGCTAGTTCATTTAAAATTTCTTGATAAAACTCTGTTCGCGTATTCGTTCCTTGAATCAATTCTCGACCAATCTTACCATCTTTAATAAAGAGAATTCGTTGACAGTAACTCGCACTAACAGCGTCATGAGTCACCATCAAAATTGATACTTGATCATTTTTATTTAAACTTTCCATCGTTGATAGGAGTGACTTTGCACTTTTAGAATCCAAAGCACCTGTTGGTTCATCTGCTAATAAGATTGCAGGATTATGGACTAAAGCACGAGCTGCTGCAACTCGTTGCTTTTGGCCACCAGATAATTCAGTTGGAAATTGTCCAAGAACACTATCTATCCCCAGTGTTTTCGTTAATTTATCAATACGTTCTTGATATTTAGAAATAGACGCATTCTGTAATGATAGTGGCAATGTTATATTTTCAGCTGCCGTTAAGTTATCTAGCAGGTTAAAACTTTGGAAAATAAAGCCAATTTGTTGTGCTCTAAAATCTGATAGTTTATCGCCACGCATCATTGAGATATCCTGATTATTAATCTCAATTTGTCCTGAAGTCGGCTGGTCTAGTGTTGATAATAAGTTAAGTAATGTTGATTTACCTGATCCTGATGCCCCCATGATACCAATAAATTCACCCTGTTCGACAGAAAAATTAATCCCTTTTAAGGCTTCCGTTTTCTTCTCTTTATTCTTACCGTAGACTTTTTTAACATCTTTTGCGCTTACAACTATTTCTTTCATTTTATTAGTCCTCCATTTATATTTATCATTTTACTATATGTGTACTATTATACATAGTACACATTAAATAGCAATTTTTATTATCGTTAATTCTTAACTTAATTCTCATTAAAACGATTACATTTTATATTAATTTAATTTTTCATGGAAATTAATTAGTCAGTTCACTATACTTATAAATTGTTAGTTTAATTTACATAGTTATTTATCACGGGAGGTACTTATGGAAAACGAGAAAAAAACATTTATATCGTGGCCAGTTTTGGCATTAATGTCATTCGTAACAGTTATTGGCTTCGACGATATCGTCTATAACTTTCAAAATCAAGGTATGGGCGTTATTACATCTTGGATCATTTTATTGCTATTATATGTAATTCCCTATTCTTTAATGGTAGGACAATTAGGTTCCGTCTTTAATTCAGAAGGTGGCGGTTTAAGTTCATGGGTTCGCGGAACTCGTGGCGAAAAACTAGGTTACTTTACGGCATGGACTTATTGGGCTGCTTCGATTCCTTACGTTGTTGATACCGCTAATTCAGTCGTTGTTGGCTTTGGTTGGTTATTTAACGGAAGTAATGCACTCGAAGATAGTTTATCAACAGCTATGTTCGCGTTAATAACATTAGTAATCTTCGTTGGTTTCATTTTTGTTCAACGTTTCTTCAAAGGTTCATTAGAATTTTTAGGTCTTATTGGTGGTGGTACCATGTTCATCCTCACAATTTTATATGTTGTAATGGCATTTGGCTCATTATTAACACCTTCAGGTCGTATTGCAACAACAAATATGAGCTGGCACACACTAATTCCTAAATTTGATTTACATTATTTCACAACAATTGGTTTATTAATTTATGCGATTAATGGTGCAGAATTAATTGCGCCATTTGTCACAAAAATGAAAAAACCTAAAAAAGATTTCCCTAAAGCCATGATTATGTTAACCGTTATGACAATCTTCTTAACAGTTTTCGGCTCATTCGCACTTGGGATTTTCTTCAATGCCCATAACATTCCTAATGATTTTAAAATGAATGGTTCGTACTACGCATTCCTTCGTTTAGGAGATCAATTTCATATGGGTAGTTGGTTAATGTATGCCTTCGCTATTACTCAAATTGTGTACATGTGTGCTCTTCTAGCTGTTCTTCTTGACGCTATGACTCGCATGCTTATCTCTGACACAGGCGCTCGTTATATGCCTAAGAAATTACTTAAAGTTAACAAAGATGGTTTACCAATTAATGGGTACATTTTAACTTGTACTTTAAGTGCCTTCATTCTCTTCTTGGGTGTCTTCTTGCCAGATATGAATACAATCTTTAATTGGTTACTGAACTTGAATGGAATTATTTCACCAGGTGTCACTTGTTGGATTTTCTTCGCCTTCATGCAGATCCGTAAAAATAGTGCTAAATATCCATCAGAATATGTCTTCATTAAAAATGACAAATTAGCTTACGCTGTTGGTTTATGGTGCTTAGTTGTTACTGTTTTGGCAACAGTCTTTGGGATTATTCCTCAAGATGTCGAGATGGGTAGCTCACTATTCTACTACCAGTTAGCCATCAATATTATTAGTGTCGTTGTTCTTATCGGTCTTGGATTCATTATGCCAATGATTGCTGAACGTGAACGTAAAAGAGATGGTATTAAAGATTAAATTCAAAAACGCTATGACTACTTAATTAAAAGTAGTCATAGCGTTTTTGAATTTAATCTTTTATTATTATGCCATCTACACCTATTGACTCACAAATCGTTAAAAACCTCACATCTTCTAGATTTTCAAAATGAACGTGATAGTATTTAAACCACTCACGATATTCTTTATAGGTTGTTATAATTTGATTGGCCTCATTTTTATCATTTTTTAAATCATTGAATAGCGCTCTACGATCCTCATTAAATCCATAAAATGCTGTGTAAGTCGCAATACTTTCAAGAAACACATCAGAAATAATTTCCCAACTCATTTGATTCTCCGGAATATTTCTTTCCTCTAATAATAGCCTCACATCATACGGTAATGCGTTTACATTTTTTATTCCTTCACCTAAACTCATTCGATTACCCCCCGATAATTGCAATTAATATACCACACCCTTCTCATCGATAACAAGCACTTGGCTTGTTATCTATTTTAATTTTTTCTGCGTCTTATAAAAACAAAAAAAGCTTAACAATATTGTTAAGCTTGCCGTATATTTTAAGTTCGCATTTTAAGTTAAATTAATTTTATATTCTAACTTTTTTTTACTTAATTTCTTGTATGATAGCATTTCTTAATTATTACTTGCATATGCTTGTTGACCATCATACCATTCACAGACAGTTAGAAATCTTAATTTCGAAAAACAATTAACATTAGCCTGATATTTTTCGAACCAATTACGATAATACCGATATTGCTTAATTAACTGCGCGGCCTCTTCTGGATTTTGTTTCAATTCATCAAATAGCTGCTTTCTATCATCGTTAAATCCATAGAATTCAGTAAAATTAATTGTACTTTTAATAAATAAATCGAATAATACGGCTAAATCATTATCTTTTTCGCAGAGACGCCCCTCTTGAAAAAGTAATTGTACATCATACGGTAATTCTTTGTACGCTTCATTATATACTTCTGTATCATCTATCATGTTGGGTGCTCCCATTCTCCCCACCATATAAAACCCTTTGTTCCACATAACGTTTTAGTTGAACCTTTTATTCATTCCCAAATCAAAAAATAGTTATGTCGTTACCTAATTCTAATACATCTAGTATACATTATTTTATGCATAATTACCTAAAATTTTTATACTTCCTTTAATATATTTAAGATACTCATACAATTAATAGTTTACACCCTTTTTAAAATCAAAAAAGACCTTTTCAAAAATTCTTGAAAAGATCTTTCTGATTTATTATTCAGCTTCTTCTGCCAAAGTATTGGCAGCTCGTTCCTTATACATAGGGATTTCATCTTCACTTGCTAAAACAAAATGTTCTGGCGAAATTTCAACCATTCGACGTTTTTTACCATCTGCCTCAACTGACGAATCGTATGGTACTGGAATGCGATTACGTTCAAATTCAGGGTCAGGAACAGGAACGGCCGAGATTAAACTGGCTGTATAATCGTGTAAAGGATGTGTATATATTTCGTCTGCAGGAGCTATTTCTAATAACTTACCATAATGCATCACACCAATTCGATCACTGATATATTTAACCATTGATAAATCATGTGCAATAAACAAATATGTTAAGTTATGTTCAATTTGTAATTCCTTCAACAAATTAACAACCTGCGCTTGAATTGAAACATCTAATGCAGAAATAGGTTCATCTGCGATGATAAACTTAGGTTCTACAGCTAAAGCACGAGCAATACCAATACGTTGGCGTTGGCCACCTGAAAATTCATGGGGGTAGCGGCTAGAATGATCTTTATTCAATCCAACTGTTTCTAATAATTCTTCAACACGTTTCGCACGTGCTTCATCATTGGCAGCTAAATGGTGAATATCTATTCCTTCTGCCACAATATCTTTAACTTTCATTCGTGGATTTAGTGATGCATATGGATCTTGAAAAATCATTTGCATGTCACGGCGAAATTGTAATTTATCTTTTTTAGACTTAATTTTACGAATATCAACACCATCAAAATCAATTTTACCATCAGTTGGTTCATATAAATTGATGATACTACGACCTGTTGTTGTTTTACCAGACCCTGACTCGCCCACCAAGCCAAATGTCTCGCCTTCATAAATATCAAATGAAATATCATCGATAGCTTTCACTTCGTCTGGTTTGCCGACATTAAAATATTGTTTTAAATGACGGACTTTTAAAATTTTATTTTTCTTTTGTTCCACTATGTTCAGCTCCCCTTCCTTAGTTTTCTACCAAATTTTGATTCGCTTTAATTTTTGTTTCTTGTTGTTTTGCAAAAATTTTATACCGTCTTTGAATTTCAACTGGCGGCGTTACTTTAGGTGCATCTGGATGCAACAACCATGTAGCTGCTGCATGTGTTGGTGAAACATCGAAGAATGGTGGTTGTTGTTCTGTATCAATCTTCATAGCGTACTCATTCCGAGCGGCAAATGCATCCCCTTTTGGTGGATCCAATAAATCAGGAGGTGTACCTGGAATTGCGTACAGATGTTCACTATCAAGTGTTGGCATTGAATTCAATAAGCCCCAAGTATATGGATGTTGTGGGTTATAAAAGACCTCATCGACTGTCCCATATTCAACAATCCGACCTGCATACATAACCGCTACACGATTAGCCATACCAGCAACAACCCCTAGATCATGGGTAATGAAAATAATTGATGTTTCAATTTTTGCTTGTAATTCTTTCATTAATTCCAAAATCTGTGCTTGGATGGTTACATCTAAAGCTGTTGTTGGTTCATCAGCAATTAAAATTTCTGGATAACAAACTAATGAAATCGCAATAACAATTCGTTGGCGTTGACCACCAGAAAATTGATGTGGATAGTCCTTAAAGCGTTTTTTAGCATCTGTAATCCCAACTAACTTCAAAATTTCCAAGGCTTGCGCCATTGCTTTTTCTTTTTTTACATGTTTATGCTTCATTAATGGTTCAGCAATTTGTCTACCAATTCTCATAGTAGGATCTAAAGAAGTCATTGGGTCTTGGAAAATCATTGCGATATCTTTACCACGAATGTTTTCCATTTGTTTTTCTGATTTTTTAAGTAAATCTTCACCATGAAAAAGAATTTCTCCACCCATAACTTCTGCATTATTAGCTAATAATCCCATTAAACTTTTTGTTGTAACGGATTTACCGGAACCTGATTCACCAACGATTGCTAAAGTTTCACCTTTAGCCAGATGAAAACTAACATCACGTATGGCTTTAACATCTCCAGCATACGTATGAAAATTAATTTCTAGATTGTTAACTTCTAAAATATTTTCTGCCATTTTTCAACACCTACTCTTTCGTTTTTGGATCAAAGGCATCACGGAGTCCATCACCTAATAAGTTGAAGGCAACCATGATAATACATAAAACAATTGCTGGATACCACATTTGGTATGGTAAAAACTGGAAATTCTTTTGACCATCATTCAATAATGACCCAAGTGAAGCTTGAGGAGCACTAATCCCAATTCCGATGAAACTTAAGAAAGCTTCGAAGAAAATAGCACTAGGAATTGTAAACATTGTTTGAATAATAATCACACTCGATAAGTTAGGTAGTAAATGTTTCACTGCAATTTTTACGGGTGACTCGCCTAAAGTTCGAGCTGCAAGAATATATTCTTGATCTTTTAATTTCAACGTTTGTGCCCGAACTAATCGAGCCATCGTTGTCCAACCAGTCACTGCAATTGCTAAAATAATTGATGTTAAACCTGGTTTGAAAACCAATAACATTAAAACAATAACGACCAAGTTAGGTACCGATGAAATAATTTCGATGATTCGCTGCATGAATGTATCAACACGTCCGCCACGCCAACCGGACAAGATTCCATAAGCAACACCGACTCCTAAATCGACTAATGCAGCAACTAGTGCCACGATTAAGGAAATCTTAGTTCCATACATAATTCTTGATAACAAATCACGTCCAAAAACATCCGTTCCTAAAATAAAGTATTTATCTTTTGGAATACTATTTTGTTCATAAGCATCATACCAGCTACCTGATGATGTTTTTAACTTTCCATTTAATCCATCTATTGGTACACCAGGAATTTTAGGTGGTAAATTTGTATACTCAACATTTTGTTCTGTTGCACTATGTGGTGCTAAAATGGGGGATCCAAATGCCAAAATAAAAATTGCAACCAGGACCCAAAGTGAGATAAAAGCCCCTTTATTTTTCTTCAACCGACGCCAAGCATCCTGAACGAAAGTCAACGACGGTGCAGCAATTTTTTCATTATCAATAGCGTTATTTTTATCTAACGGTTCAAATGCATCTACTGGTAGGTCAATTTTATCTGCCATCGTTAATTTCTCCTTCCAGTTAATCGAATTCTTGGGTCAATAATACCGTAAATGATATCTGTTAATAAGATAACAACTACTAGTCCAGCTGAATAAAGCATTGTAACACCCATGATTGTGGGGAAATCATTTGTCAAAATTGATTTTACGAATTGTTCACCAATTCCAGGAATTGAGAATATATTTTCAACAACCATTGAACCAGTCATTAATGCAACCGTATAAGGGCCGATTAATGTTACTAAAGGAATTAAACTATTACGTAAAGCATGGTGGAATACAACGCCAAACTTTGTTAATCCTTTAGCCTTAGCCAGTTCAATGTAATCACTGCTTAGGACATCCACCATCTCGGTTCGAATGAACCTGGCCGTCTCCGCCAGTGGGCCAACCCCTAAAGCAATTGTCGGTAGAATCGTGTAACTGAATCCGCCCCAATCAGCAATTGGTAACCAGCCTAACTTTAATCCTACGTAATACTGTAATAAAACAGCTAAGACGAAAGAAGGAATTGAGATACCTAAGATTGATAAAATTGTTGAAGAAGTATCAATCCAAGTATTTTTGTTAATCGCACCAATGGCACCAATCACAATTCCAATAACTATTCCGAAGATGATAGCTTGTAATCCAAGTTGTCCGGATGGTCCAATACGGCTTGAAATTAGGTATGACACAGGTTGATTACTGTATTGGAATGACGTTCCTAAATCACCCTTAACTAATCCCACTAAGTAAATGAGATATTGTTGCCATACGGGTTTATTCAATCCATATTGTTCATTCATAATCTGTAATTGCTCAGTTGTCATTTTTTGCTGATTCGCATAAGGTGATCCAGGCATTAACTTCATTAAAAAGAAGGTAATGGTTGCGACTAAAAACAACGTCAGTAGCATATAAAAAATTCGTTTAACTAGGTATTTACCCATAATTCTGACCCTCACTTTTGCTTTATTATGTAATTAAAACAAGTCAGAATTAGCCGTGGTAGCTAACTCTCACTTGTTAAATTTTAACACGTTAATTAATTATTTAGTAACATAAGCATCTTTGAAATTGTAATTGATACCAGCTCCATTGTAGATAACACCTTTAACTGTTGATCTTAATAATTGAGCTTGAGCCATTTGGTAAAGAGGTGCAATTCCTTGATCTTTCATCAAGATTTTTTCAGCCTTAACTAAATCATCCCAACGTTTATCTGCATTACTTGCATCTGTTGTTTTTGAAGCTTTAATCAATGCATCATATTCACTATTTTTCCATTTACCTGCATTTTGTGAATTATCTGAAGTAAATAAATCTAAGAATGAGATTGGGTCTGAGAAATCAGCACCCCATGCTGTAACAACAATATCGAAATCACCACTAGTTGATTTTGCTAAACGTGATTTGAATGGGATATTTGTTAATGTTACATCCGCACCATCTAAGTTATCTTCAATCGCATTTTGTAAAAATTCATTTGTTTTCTTAGCTTTATCAGTATCATCACTTAGAAGTGAGAAACTAGCTTTTGTAACACCAACTTCTTTTAATCCTGCTTTCCATAATTCTTTTGCTTTTGCAATGTCTGTATTTGCAGTTGATTTAACGGTTGATTCTTTTGCAAAATCTTCGCCTGTTTTAGGATTTGAAGCAAGACCTGATGATACTAAACCTGTCGCAACAGTTGAGCCATCCCCTAAAATTTTATCAACAAATTGTTTTCTGTTGATAACTAATGAAATAGCTTGACGAATCTTTTGGTTATTAAATAATTTATTCTTTTGATTGTATTGTAAGTAGAACGTTGATGCTTGTTTACGTGTGATATAGTCTTTATCTGTTTTCAATGTTTTAGCTTGTTCAGCAGATAAATTCGTCATATCTAATTTTTGACTTTGGTATAAATTATAGCTTGTTGTATTATCTTTAGAAACTTGGAAATTCATTTGTGTTAGCTTAACTGCTTTTTTATCCCAATAAGTGTCATTTTTCTTTAGGTCCCAAGTTAAGTTAGTTCCTGTCCAATCATTTAATGTAAATGGACCATTGTAAACCATGTATTTGCTTTGTGTGCCATATTTAGAACCATACTTTTCAACAACTTTTTGATTTTGTGGATAGAACGTTGGGAAGCCCATCAATAATTTGAAATATGGTACTTTTTTATCAAGTGTTACAACTAATGTATGTTTGTCAGTTGCTTTGATTCCCAATGTTGATGGCGCCATCTTACCCGCGCTGATTGCATCATAATTTTTAATCCCTGAGAAGAGGTAACCATATTGTGAAGCTGTCTTAGGATTAACGGTCCGTTGCCATGAATAAACAAAATCTTTAGCCGTTACATCGTCTCCGTTGCTCCATTTTGAATCACGAAGTTTAAATGTATAAGTCATGCCATCTTTTGAAACGGTTGTTTTAGTTGCAAGTGCATTTGACACTTTACTGTTCTTACCAATTCTGTATAAACCTTCATTAGTATTGTTCAACATGTTAAAGCTAACTGTATCCGTTGCTGTCGATAAATCCATCGATGGTAATTCAGCTGTTTCAGACCAATTAATAACCTGTTTATCAGCGAGTTCTTTACTATCTGAAGATGAAGATTTAGATCCACACGCTGCCAAGACAATGACAGACAATGCTAGCACACCACTTAATTTCAAAACTGACTTTAACTTCATAATATGACCTCTCCTTTTTTATTTACCTTTTCTTAACGTAGGTTTATCTTACATTAGAAAAAGATTAAAATCAACATTAAACTCTAATTTAATTAAAAAGAGATTCAAGCGCCTTTAAAAAAGCCGTTTAACTATATAAAATATTCAACTCATAACATTTGCACGTTGTTAAAATGAGAGTTTGGCCATTTTTATTCATTAATTCTCATTTAATTCAGTTAACTTATTTTGATGTTCGAATATTTTTTTGAATAAATGTTATACTTAACCTATTAATTAAGTTCCACGAGGAGGTTCTCATGAAAGAAACTTATTCTACAGAAATACCAGTTATTGACGTTTTCATTGCTGGTATCGAAAAACAACGTGAAAATTTAGATTATACAATGTCTGAATTAGCTGCATTAGTCGAAGCTAACAACATGCATGCTGTTGAAGACATTCGTCAGAAATTAGATCGACCAACTGCTGCCCTTTACTTTGGTAAAGGTAAAGCTGAAGAATTCAAGACTGAAAGTGAAGCACAAGGTGTGAAAATTTTAGTTGTAAACGACGAATTATCACCAACTCAAATTCGTAACCTTGAAGCTGCATCAGGTATGGAAGTTATGGATCGTACAGGCCTGATTTTAGCTATTTTTGCTTCAAGAGCACAATCACGCGAAGCAAAACTCCAAGTTCAAATGGCTCAACTTCAATATCAGTTACCTCGTTTAAGAGGGATGCAAGATAAACTAGATCAACAATCTGGTGGTGGACTCGCTAACCGTGGTGCTGGCGAAACGAAGATTGAATTAGATCGTCGTGTGATTGAAAATCGGATTAACCACATTAAAAAAGATCTTGCTGAAATGGACAAAGAAGAATCTACTAGACGTAAACAACGTGATAAATCTGGTATTCCGACTGTTGCATTAGTTGGTTATACTAATTCAGGTAAATCAACGACAATGAACGGCTTGCTTCGTCTAATCGGACAAGATGATGACAAACAAGTTTTTGAAAAGAATATGTTGTTTGCTACATTAGATACAAGTGTCCGTAATATTCAATTTGAAGATAAAAAACAAATTTTATTGAGCGATACTGTTGGTTTTGTCAGCAAATTGCCTCACCAATTAGTAAAAGCTTTCCGTACAACCTTGGCTGAAGCTGCACAAGCTGATTTACTTATCCAAGTGATTGACGTGGCTGATAAACATGCTGAGGAAATGATTCAAACAACTGAAGATACATTAAAAGCTATTGGCGTCGAAAACATTCCGATGATTTATGCCTATAATAAAGCTGATTTAGCAAATATTGATTATCCTACTTTCTCAGATGATAAATTCACTTATAGTGCGCGTGATGAAAAATCACTTAATCAATTAGTAGATATCATTAAAAAGAATGTCTTTAAAGATAACGAAATTATGACTGTTCTTATCCCATTTGATAAAGGTCAACTTGTTGATTTAATCAATGAAAAGGCAACTATCTTAGAAACAGATTATGAAGAATCAGGTACAAAATTAAAGATTGATGCAACAAAAACTATTGCAACCCAATTGCAAGATTACATCGTTTAAAATAATTCTATAAAAAGAGTGCGTGAATCGGTCTGAAATAGCCGATTCACGCACTCTTTTTTGTCGTCATAATCATATCTAGTTTATTGCATGATTCCCGCTGTTATGCTAAAATGCAACTATTCATTTTAGAAAAGGAGGATTCAATTTTGGAAAAAAAACCAGCAGTTGGACTTAACAGATCGTTAGGTCTATGGTCAGCATTATCAATCGTAATCGGAACTGTTATTGGTTCTGGTATCTTCTTTAAACAAGCTTCGGTACTTGACTACACCGGCTCTACTACAAATGCCCTGCTCGCATGGCTATGTGGTGGTATCATAACCTTAACCGCTGGACTAACTGTTGCTGAAATTGGATCTCAAATTCCAGAAACCGGTGGATTATATATCTACATGGAAAAAATTTACGGTAAAATTTGGGGTTTCTTAGCTGGTTGGATGCAAGTTATCGTGTATGGACCAGCTATGATTGCTGCGTTAGGCGCGTACCTTGCTATTTTAATAGTAGATTTCTTTAGTATTCCAGCTGGTTATTCTCATTTAATCGCATTAATTGCAGTCATTTCTATTGGCTTCCTAAATATGCTATCAAATCGTTATGGTGCTTCATTCCAGATTATTACAACTATTTGTAAATTATTCCCTATTGCTGCTATTATTATTTTTGGTTTATTTTTTGGCAATGCAAATGCACTTGGCCAATCTGTTGCAACTGTCAGTCACTCTACAAATAATTTTGGTGTTGGTATACTAGCTACTTTATTTGCTTATGATGGTTGGATTCTGATTGCTAATATGGGTGATGAAATTAAAAATCCTAAAAAGACATTACCTAGAGCTATTGTTTTAGGAATTTCAATTGTTCTTCTTATTTATATTCTTGTTTCGTTCAGTATTATGCGTGTCATGCCTGCTAGTCAAATCCATCAACTAGGCGAAAATGCAACACCACAATTTGCTAAGATTGCCTTTGGCCAACTTGGTGGAAAAATTATGAATATCGGTGTCATTATTTCTATTCTTGGTTGTATGAACGGTAAAATCATGACATTCCCTCGAATTATGTGGGCAATGGGTAAGAACAAACAATTACCTTTCCATAAAGAAATATCTTATTTACATCCAAAATCACATTCACCTGTTATTGCAACATGTGTGGCTTTAAGTATTGCAGCGATTATGATTTTATTTTTTGATGCTGATCGCTTATCTGAAATTTGTATTTTTACAGTTTATTGCTTTTATGTTATGACTTTCGTCGGCCTCTTTATCTTACGCCGTCGGAATAAAGGAACAGATTTAAAACGTGTTTTCTCAGTTCCATTGTTCCCCATAACACCTATTGTTGCTATCTTAGGTGCAGCCTTCGTTTTAGTTAGCGAAGTTCAATCAGATATTGTAGGTGTTTTAATTTCATTTACAATTGTTGCACTTGGTATCCCGGTTTATTTATACGAAACACATAAAAATAAAGATCTATAATAAAAAATGTGTAATGACAGCTATTGTCATTACACATTTTTATTTTTAATTCATCATTTTCCGGGAAAAGGATTATTCACAAAAAGTTGTGTATAAAATTTAATTTCTTGCAAAGTCTGAGCAATTTTATTTTTTGTATAATCTGTTAACTTAGCATCGTTATTTAGTTGTCCATCTTCATTAAATGTTTGATCAACTATTCCCAATAATGTTGGCGTAGGCAACGTGATAAATCCTAATCGATTCAAAATAGGTACTAATTCAGCTGTTGCAAATTGTGCACCGCGCATGTTATCTGAGTAGCCCACAATCTTAACTGGTTTACGTTGCCCTTCAAAAGCCAAATAATCGATTGCATTTTTCAAAACGGCTGGAATAGCATGATTATATTCAGGCGTTAAGATAATAAAGCCATCTGCCGCAGCTACATCCGCTATCCATCGTGCTTCATTTTCAGGTAGTTGTCGATTTTCATTTTGCATAGGTGCCAATTTTTCGTGGAAGAAGGTTAACTGATAGTCACTTAATTTTAGAAATGAAAATTCAACATTATCCTGATTTTTTGCTACTCCTTCAATATACTTAATGACCCTTTTACCAATAGAATTCTCTCTTGAACTCCCTAGAATAACAGCAATTTTCACCATGACATCATCTTCTTTCTAATTTATTTTTCAATCAAACAAACCGTCATTTTATGCCGATTCTACTAACTAATAAAAATGGTTGCTAAAATCTATATAGATTTCAACAACCATTTTTATTTTATTGTCTACGCTAAGCGTCTTTCTAAGTATCTTGAAACCAATGATAGTGCATAACAAACGACGAAGTACATCACTGCTAAAGCGACGAACATTGGAATAACATAATTAGTATTTTGACCGTATACTAATTGTGCATGATACAGTAACTCTGGTAAAACAATGATAGTAGCCAATGACGTATCTTTAATTAATGAGATAAATTGACTAACCAATGGTGGAATCATTTTCTTTAAAGCTTGTGGTAAGACAATCACACGCAGACCTTGCCAATAAGTTAGACCATTTGCGCGAGCACCTTCCATTTGTCCGGGTTCAACAGCTTGAATACCACTTCGAATGATTTCAGCTAACATTGCTGATTCGAAAACGGTCATCGCTAACGTTGCTGACCAGAAAATTGATAACCGAATACCAACATTTGCTAAGCCAAAATAAACGAAAAATAAGATTAAAAGTAATGGTAAATTTCGAATTAAATCAATTATAAAACCAACTATAGCAGATAAACGTTTTACTTTAATATATCGTGTTAGGCCTAGAATAGCGCCAATTATAAAACTGAAAATAATTGAAATAACTGAAACTTCGATTGTTACTAATAATCCTTGTAGTAAGTAGCGAATATTTTCCCAACTATATGCTGCAATAAAATCTGACATATTTTTCTAGACCCCCTTTAACTTAATTTCTTTTCTAAATGTCTCATGTAATAACTTAATGGCATCGTGATAATTAAATATAACACCCCAACGATAATGTACGTGTTGATTGTATCAAATGTTGTTGATGCGATAATATCACCTTGGTACATTAAATCAAATCCAGCAACGAAGGCTAAAACTGAAGAGTTTTTTACCAAATTAATGAACTGATTACCCAAAGGTGGAATCACATATTTAAATGCCTGGGGTAAAATAATATGAAACATCGATTGCATGAATGTTAACCCGTTTGAGCGAGCACCTTCCATTTGTCCAGGATCAACAGCTCTAATCCCAGCACGAACTGTTTCTGCAATAAAGGCAGATGTGTAAATCGTTAGTCCGATTGTTCCAGCTGTAAATCCGTTGATATTCGTAACGTACATAGGTACCACAACGTAGAAAAACATTGCAACAACCAATAACGGAATATTTCTAAATATTTCAATATAGATACGTGCAATAATTTTTAAAATTCGATATGGCATTTCTTCCAAAATTGCAAAGAACGAACCTATAATTAAACTAAAAAATAATGCGAGTACACTTGAACACAATGTATAGCCAAGTCCTGTTAATAAGGCTTGCCAATGTTCTGTAAAAATCGTAATCATTGTTGACTCGCCTCCTTCACACTAAATCCTGGAATATCGCCAAACCATTTGTTTAATAATTTTTCATACGAGCCATCGGCACGCATTTCAGCTAAAGCCTTATTAACTTCATTCTTAAATTCACCTTGGCCTTTATCAATCGCAATTCCGTAAGGTTCATGCGTAAAAGTACCACCAACAACAGCAAAATCAGAATTCTCTTTAACCATCCCATATAAAATACCATTATCAGTTGTTAAAGCATCACCTTGACCAGATTTTAGTGCGGTTAATGCTTGCGCATAATCATCTAGTTCCAGCACTTCTGCTTTAGGTGCATACTTCTTCATGTTAATAACTGAAGTTGAACCCTTAACACCTAAAACAACCATACCGTCTTTATTCAAATCTTTTACGGATTTAATTGAGCTTGTTCTTTTAACTAAAATAGCTTGTCCGGCAGCAAAATAAGAGTTAGAAAAATCAACTTGTTTTTCACGATCTTTAGAAATGGACATCGTCGCAATAATTGCATCAATATTTCCATTTTTCAAAAGTGGAATTCTTGTTTTACTTGTTACCTGAACAAAATTAGCTTTACCATCTTTACCTAAGATTTTTTTTGTCACTGCCTTAGCAATATCAATATCAAATCCTTGGATTTCACCGGTTTTGATGTTCATTAAACCAAATAACTTCGTATCTGCTTTAACACCCCAGTTAATTGTTTTTGTTTCTTTAGCTGTTGTTGCAATGTTGGCTTTACTTTGCGCTCCACAGCCTGCAATAACTAATACCATAGCTATACTCATAAACAATAAGCTAATTTTTCTTAATTGTTTCATATTTTAATCCCCACTCTCACAGTCTTGAGCTCCTTAATGTTTAATAATTTTACTCAAGAATTTTTTTGCACGTTCTTCTTTTGGATTGTCGAAAAATTCTACTGTTGTATCATCCTCAAGAATTTGACCATCAGCCATGAAAATAACACGATCGGCTACTTCACGAGCAAAGCCCATTTCATGAGTTACAACAATCATTGTGATCCCATCATTTTTAGCGATATCTTTCATAACTTTTAAAACATCGTCAATTGTTTCAGGATCTAATGCAGAAGTTGGTTCATCAAATAATAGCGCCTTAGGTTTCATAGCTAGACTACGGGCAATGGCAATTCTTTGCGATTGTCCACCTGATAACATTCTAGGATATGATTGTGCTTTATCATCAAGTCCAACTGTTTTTAATAAATCCATTGCGATTTTTTTATTTTCAGCTTCATCCCGTTTTAAAACTAAACGTGGTGCAAGCATAATATTTTCTAAAACAGTTTTGTTTTCGTACAAGTTAAAATGTTGAAATACCATCCCAACATTTTTTCTGATTTTATCAATATTCGTTTTCTTATCTGCTAAATCAAAATTATCAACTAATAGTTGCCCCTCGTTAACTTGCTCTAAACCATTGATAGTTCTGATTAATGTACTTTTTCCAGAACCAGATGGCCCGATAATAACGACGACTTCGCCTGCTTCAACTTTTAAATTGATATTCTTCAATGCGTGAAATTTATCGTAATATTTCTCCACATTTTTAAATTCGATCATTGCCATACTCTCAATCCCCTTCTCTTAACTCTTTTATTCTTTTTTGTGATACTTTAATTATACTACCAAATGGATGTTTAATTGCAGTCTTTTTTAAATGTACCATATAATCACAAAAAAAGTGATAGCAATGTAGTTATTTGCTATCACTTTTTTACTAATTTTCTTTTTCTTTATAGGCAATTTGAACTTTAACGTGAAATTTATGTGATTCTTCAATAACTGATGATCGACCAGCAACCTTCTGATTACCACCATAAATAGTTGCTGTTGCTAAGTAAATATCATATTGTTCTTTAGCCGTTTCAATATCAGATAAACCAACATGGGTTAGGCGACCAATCAATTGTTTATCAATCTGATTCATTCCAGCGTAAACATTCATTTTTTCGTCTTCTATTTTTAATTCAAAAAATGGAAAAGCAACGGGCTGTGCTAACTCTGACACTGGTTTTCCTGTTTTCTGAATTTCTTTTATAATAGCATCATCTGACAATCCATCATAATCAAAATCTGAATACTTAACTTGCTTCATTTGATCAGCAATTTTTTGAATACTTACTTTTTCGTTTCTATTTGTCCTAAGTGTCGCTGGCATCAGCATTTTAGAATCAAATAGGCCATTCGTTTGAACATAACCTGGTTGCATTCGGCGACGTTTATCTCCTTCAATTTCTTCCTTAGGCGGTCCGCCCAACAATTTTTCAATTTTCGGTGAAGGATCAAATTTAGTTGTTTTATTTGTAAAATAATGAATAACATTTAAAACAATAAAATATAATAAAACAAAAAAAGCAAGAATAAACAAACTACCTCTAACATAATAACCATTTATGAAATATCGTGATGCGATATACAATAAATACCAATTACCAAGAAAGCCTAAAACAGTATAAATTCTATTTTTTAATTTTAAATTAACATTAATAAACCCTAAATAATGGTTTGCTAAATCTAGTAAACTAAACATTTATTTACCTCCTAATCCTTAGTCTGTATTTGTCGTTTCTGCACTGGCTTTGGCTTTGTCAGTCGTTACCGTTTTAGTATTCTTCACGCTACTACTTGTGCTTGTTGCCGAGCTAGCTTTATCCGCATTTGTATCAGTATCTGTACTTGTATCAGTTGTGTCATCGGTACTTGTTTCCGCGCTCTTATCATCCGTTGTATTATCGGCACTTGTACTTGCTGATTTGTTTGATGTTTCATCGGCAGCACTTGAACTACTAGACTCATCTTTTGAACTTTCTGATGAAGAGGACGAATCAGAAGAACTCGTCTCAGAAGATGAACTTACTTCTTTGGAACTCGAATTATCGTCTACTTTAGGTTTAGTTTCCGACGGTGATGAAGCTACTGAAGAAACTGTTGCTCCTTCGTTTGTATTCGTTGTTTTGTTAACAACAACGTTAGTTGCGCCCAATGCAAGTACGATAGAAACAATTGCAAAAGGTGTTATAAATGGTGGCGTTCTATATGCCATTAACTCTCACTCCAATTTTGTACTTTTTCCATTAAACCATTTGTTATTGAAGTTTATTCGAAGATAAACTTAATTTTTCGATAATTTTTTTTGGCATTCATCACAAATCCCATGTAATTCAAATTTATGTTCTTCTATTTTGTAACCTGGTAACTGTTTTACAAAATAATCTAGCGGACAGCTATCAAGTTCAACCACCTTACTACAAGAAGTACAAATAAAATGATGGTGATGTTTGTGACTAAAATCACATTGATATTTTACACAGGCTCGTTCACCATTCATCCGTTGCTCAACAAGACCCATTTCTTTAAATTCTTTGATATTTCGATAAATTGTATTATGACTCATCCCTGGATATTTATTTCTCATATAGTCATCCACAACTGTAACGTCAACATAAGCTTCCTCATACTGACTTAAATACGTTAATAAACTTTTTCTTTGTTTCGTAATTTTATATTTATTTTCTTTTAGTATATGCAATGCATCATCAATTAATTCAGTCAAAAGGCTTATCTCCATTTCTAAATAATAATGGTTACTCTTTAAGAAGAATACCATATCAACTAAAAAAAGCAATCACTCTTAACCTAATGATTGAATTAACTGATCAATCTGTTTCTTTGCGTCAACTAAATCGTCATTAATAATGACATGTGCTATACCTTCAAGATCTGCTGGAAGTTTCATGTCTCGTTTTGCTTCACCAGAATCTAAGCGTAAACTTCGATTTCGAATCGTATCTCCCCGTTTAATTAACCGATCTTGTAATATCTGATTATCCGATACAGACAAATATAAGACAACTGTTTCTTTTGGTAATTCTTTTGAATACGTGATGGCACCTGCCGTATCGAGTACAATTGTCGCATTTTTTGCCTCTGACCAAGCAGCATCTATCGCTTCTCTTGATGAACCATAGTAATGGCGATCATACTCAACATGTTCTAAATAATGAAAATTAAAAAAAGTTTCATCGGATTCAAAATAATAATCGCGACCATTTTTTTCATTAACTCTTGGTTGCCTAGTTGTGTGAGTAATCACCTTTTTGGCATCAAATTGCTTGGTTAGATAGTCTCTAATCGTCGTTTTACCTGTTCCCGGAGCACCCGTGATCACGAATATTCGTTTTTGCATTAAATCATCCCTTTATCGTTTTTAGACTTCTTCATATTATTTAAAAAATTTTTGGTTAATATAAAACAAATGACTTGCATTCATTTTATGTACGTACTATACTAAGCTTCTACTAAAGAAAGTAGAATGCGCTTTCATGGTAGTAAGATATAGAAATACGGAGGATACACACTTATGAAATTTGGAACATTTAGTAAAAACTGGTATACGATTTCTTTAGACACTGAAAAACAAATCTTTATTGCTAGTTCAAAAAATAATCCAGCCATTTCAGGTTCTGGGGTAACAATCGAAACAGCCGTTTCCAACTTATCAACAGAAATGAAATATGTTCAATCTGGACAATTTGTATAGAGGGTAAATGTGAGCTCACGCACATCAACCCTTTTTTATTTGGACTTTTTTACCGATTAAACCTTACCATCAATCGCTTAATGGGTACGTATAATAAACTAACAATGATAATTGTCGAGATTGAATTAACAACAGTTGCAGGTAAACTTAAAAACGCCTGAACAGCGGCGACATTAAAACTAACACCTTTAATCATTGCTTCACCAATCGAAACTAAATATGATGTTCCTATTTTACCAATTCCTGCCGTTGCAGCAATAATGATAATCCAATATTTACCATGATAATTTTTTAATCCTTTCGTAACAACCGTAATTAGTAATGCAATAACCACTACTTCTAGTACAGTAAAATATGACGTATCTGCATAACCATTCAAAATATCAAATAATCCCAGACCAATCGCTCCTGCAATTGTGCCATAACTAAACCCTAAAAAAATCACGGCCAATGCTGCTAGTGAATTACCGAAATGAATAAATGGTTTTCCCACCATAGCTGGGATTGGTATTCTAAAAACTGAGATACCTATATAAATAATTGCCGCAAATAATCCCGCTAAAATAATGCTTCTTAATCTTTCATTTCTCATTTTATTTTTCCATTCTATCGTTAATATCGGGTAAAATACTCATAAAATTAACCCCTAACCTTTGATCAAGTCCTTCATTATCAGAATTACTCATCGCTTTCCATGTTACTTCTACTGCAAATTCCAATGCTTCCCTTAGTGAATGACCATTCATTAACTCACCCACTACGCAGCTTGCTAGCAAGTCTCCTGTCCCAAAATAATGATTCTCACGTTGTTCTTTTAATACCCAACCTGATTCGCCTTCTTTTGTTAGAAAAACAACACCAATTTGATTTTTCTGGTTTGTAACTCCTGTAATTATAACCGCTTTTAAATTTAATTTCTTTAATAAACGTGTTAGTAACTTTTTAATTTCTGCCTCGCTAGGATTTTCCTGATAATTACAGTCTGCCAATAAGTAAGCCTCTGTTAAATTGGGTAAAATTAAATCTGCTTGCGTTAAACATAACATGCTTAATTCTTCTACATAGTCGTTTGTCAGTCCTGAATATAACGTGCCGTGATCAGCCATAACTGGATCAATAACGGTGAGTGCTTTATCATCAGATAACCTATCTAGTAGAATCCCCATCATTTTAATACTTTCTGCCGTCCCTAGATAGCCCAAATATGCGCCCGTAAATTGAACTGGAATAGTTGCCCAGTGTTCTTCAAAAGCTTTTATAAATGGTGAGATGTCTACCTTCATTGGTACTCCAAATCCACCTGTATGACTACTTAATAACATTGTTGGCAATATTGTCGTCCGTTGTTGATAACTAGCTAAAACAGGAACCGCAATCCCTAATGAAACACCACCAACACTAGATAAATCTTGTGCAATCAATAATTGTTTCATTATTCCACCTTCTTCATTTGAAGTTATTTAATTCATTATAAAATGAATACGCCAGAATAGCGATATTTAGTAACCATTTAAAAATAAAAAACTGTTGAAAAATTAGCACTAGGCTAGTTCCTCAACAGTTCAACTATTTCTTCAATTCAATTTTATTTTGTCGACCAATCGCATGTTTTAACATAAACGGTGCTACGATAGTTGAAATAATAATTACCATGATAACTGCCGAATAGTATTCCGTCGACAACAAGTGTGCGGTATACCCAATTTGGACAATAATCAAAGCCATTTCGCCACGAGAAATCATCCCCGCACCGATTACATATGCACTATTTAAATCAAATCCAAGTAACCTAGCACCTAATCCACCACCTAGTAATTTTGTGAGGACGGCCAAAATCGTTAAAATAACGATAAACCAAATATTTTTCATAAATCCATCAAATGACATGCTTAATCCAATACTCGTGAAAAACATTGGAATAAAGACTGCATAACCAATTGGTTCAATATTGGCATCAATTTCTTTTTTATACGGTGTTTGTGCCACTGCAATTCCTGCAAAAAAGGCACCAACAACAGCACTTAACCCCACTAAGTCAGCTAAGTAGGCCATACCTAGACAGATAACCAGTGACATAATCGTAATCGATGAGCCAACTAATAATCGTTCACTTAATCTCATCAAGAAAGGCGCCACCCACTTGAATAGGATTAAAATACCAATGAAGTAAACAAATTCTAATAAGAAGCCAATCCAAATGTTAGCTTGTGCGCTATCACCGGTACTTGTAATATTACCAAATACACTAACTAATACACTTAAAATAACAACAGCTAAGATATCATCCACAACGGCCGCACCTAGGATTGTTGCACCTTCTTTTGAATCTAATCGTTTTAATTCTTTCAAGACTTCGACGGAAATACTAACTGACGTTGCCGCAAAGATAACACCTAAAAATAAAGCCGATTCAAATCCAAAATTATAAATTCGACCAAAGTAATAGACAACTAAGATAGGGAAGACAACACCTAAAGTCGCAACTGATAAGGCCGGTTTTAAATACTTTTTAAGTAGATCTAAATCACTTTCTAATCCCGCCATAAACATTAAAATAATCACACCAATTTCTGCGAACATCGCAAATAAATGATCTGAATGGACCCAATTCAACATTGCTGGTCCAAGTAAAACACCAACTAATAATTGCCCGATAACACTAGGAACACCAATTCGTGTGCTGACATGACCCGCAATTGATGTTGCCACTAATACTAAACAAATCGTTCCTAAAAATGCCATTATTTCTCCTCTCACTTGTCACTATCTATATTAACCATAACATACATTAAAAATAAAAAGCAGCAAATTCCCTCTCGGAATTCACTGCTTATGATTCACTTAATTAAATTAAGCTTCTTCACTGTTAAAAATATATTTTGCTGCGAATGCTGCAATAGCACCACCAACTAATGGTGCAAGAATAAATACCCAAAGTTGTGAAAGTGCATCGCCACCGGCATAAAGTGCAGGTCCAATACTACGAGCAGGGTTAACTGAAACCCCTGTAAGTGGTAAACCAACAAAGATAAGTACTGTTAATGTTAAACCAATCACAAAGCCAGCAATATTACTGTTACCAAATTTTTCACTCGTAACCATCAAAATAATAAAGATGAATAAGAATGCGAATAAGGCTTCAACGAAAAATGCCATACCACCAGGAATTGTTGCATAACTATTTGAACCAAAACCATCAGCAACTTTTGATGTATCTGTCATTGATGAAATAATCATCTTAACCACGCTAGATGCTACAATCGCACCTAAGATTTGACTAACCCAGTAAGCAACCATATCAGTCAATGACATGCGCTTGTTGATGTACATTGCTAATGAAACAGCAGGATTGATGTGTGCACCTGAAACAGGTCCAATAGCATAAACCATCAATGTAATAGCTAAACCAAATGCAAGTGCAATAACAAGTGGGCTACCGTTACCTAACGTAACTGCCCCTGTACCAAATAATACCAAGAAAAATGTGCCGATAAATTCAGCAATATAATTTTTATAATTCAATTTTAAATCCCCCTATATTAGTATCTCTTAATTATACACATAACCATAAACTCATTTCAATTATTTTTTTATTTTTAATTTTTGAATTAAAACCCATGCTGTAATTGGAACCGCTAGAATAACACCTATAATAGAAAATAAAATCATTATTAATTCTGCAACAAAAATTTTATCATTTATAATATCTGCGAATGTAGCATGCGTCTGTACTAATAAAATAAATAGCGCTAAAAAGCCACCAAAGAAACCAAAAAATAGTGTATTAAACGTTGTTCCAATAATATGTTTACCAATACTAATACCAGCTGCGTATAACTTTTTTAAATCAATTGTTGGTGTTTGTTCAATAATCTCATTTAAGCCAGCCGAAATTGCAATCGCACCTTCAGCAATTGCGCCTAAAGTACTAAAAATAGCTGTTGAAATCGCTATTTGCATAAAATTAGCGCCTACTAATAACGAAAATGCTTCTATTTCTTCACTATCTTCTGCACCAAAACCTTGAACTGCAGCAAAATGTTCAACTGGAATAATCAAAAGAACGAGAATAACCAGAACAATTAACGAAGCATAAAAAGCAGTTTCAGTAACTTGCACATTATCATCACCAAGAAAAATCGTAATAGCTAAAATAATAATGCCATTAATTAGGGTCACTGCTACCGGCGGAAATCCTCCCGTAATTAAAATAATCGTAAAAAATAACATGATAAAATTAAAAAATAAGCTTAAAAATGAACGAACACCATTCATTCCTCCAACAATGACCATTAAGACAAATAAAATGGCACTTAACCAACCAATTGTAATCATAATGTGTCATCCCCTTTGATTAATCGACTTGCAAAAAAACTTGCGACAGGTATCGCAATGACAATCCCAATACCGCTGATTAATGTTTGGACAACTCCTAAAGCCATGGTCCATGAAAAAGTATAGCCAATTGTATTGGTCGTTCTAAAGTACAAAACGGCAAGTGGGAAAATGTCAGCAATAAAAATTAAGAATAAGACGTTAATTAATGGTCCCATAATCGATTGTCCAACCTCACGTCCAGATTTAAAAAGTTCTTTCGATGAAATAGTTGGTTGTTCTTTTTTTAATTGAAATAGTGTTGCAACGATATCTGTCGATTCATCCATGACAGCCCCTAGAGAACCTAGTAGTGTGGCAGCAAGGAATAGTTCCTTTGGCGCTTGCGTTGCATAAGATAGAGCTTCGTAATGCATCCCTTGATCATTTGTCAGTTTTAAAATAATGACACTAATGATTAACGATAAACTAGTTCCCGTCAAAGTTGCCAATAACGTGACCAGCATCTGTCGATTAAAGCCAATTACCAAACTCAAGGTCAGTACTGCAAATATTAGAGCAATACCTGCGAAAATCCAAAAGAAGTTCGTAATATTAACGAATATTTCAAATTTAATGGCTAAAAAGAAAATAATCATATTTAAGACGATACTTAATACAGCAATCATGCCACTAAACTGCATAAATCCTACCAGCATACTAACGGCAATCCAAATTAATATGGCCACGACGACATCTCGTTTGAACCCATCAATAATACCAGTTAATCCACTTTTATGAGGATTAATCGTTACAAATACTTGATCATTTTTCTGGTATTTTTGATCATTTGCGCGAGATGAAGAATATGTATTTGGTAGTCTTATTTTTTGCCCTTTATACTTACCATTCATCACAGTTCCAAATAATTTTTGTTTAGTCTGTGTATCTTTATTTTCAAATTCATCTGTTACTTTTTCAGTTTTTTCATCCTTAACCTGTGTTATTTTAACAATCGTATCTGAATACAGTGCTTGATCAAATTTAACACCTATTACGAGTATGCCACCGATAATAATCGTTAGAATTAAAATAATGTTCTTCTGAAGTAACTTTTTCATGGGTTCACACCTCATTTATTATTAATACACTTCCACCAGTTTAACATTTTACAACAAAAAAAGTCCGACCAAAGGCCAGACTTTAATCTATCTTATTTTAACTTTATAAAGCTTTGAAACAGCTAACTATTATCTACTTAATAGACATGTCACGATAAAATAATGTCGTTCCATATGGGTTAATGTGTAATCCGGATGCATCTGGGTTCAATAAGTAGGCCATTGCACCTTGGAAAACAGGTACTGTATAAGCATCTTCTTCGACCAATTGCTTTTCAGCATCAATCAAGCTATTCCAACGTTTCGTTGGATTTGTTGCAAATTCATTTTTAGACTGATCGATATCTTTTAAATATTGTGCATTTTTGTAATCGGTATTTAAATGATAAGCGCCACCATCATTAATAAAGTTAATTGGATCAGCATAATCTGGTGTCCATGTCCCATAAACGATATCAAATTGGTAAGCCGTTGTTGCTGCTAATCGCGATTTAATTGGAATATTACGTGCGTTAATTTTTAATCCAGGTAAGTTACTCTCTAACTGCGCTTGCAAGTATTCAATCACTTGTTTAGCTTCTGGCGTATCAGAACCCAATATTTCAATTGTTAAGTCCTTCTTACCGATCTCTTTAAGTCCTTTTTCCCATTCTGCTTTAGCTTCTTTTTTATTAAAAGCAAGCAAGTCTCCTGCTTCTTTACGGTAATCTTCCCCATTAATCGGATTTGACACAAATTTAGCTGGGACGATTCCATTTAATGCAGATGAACCATCATTAAGAATTTTGCTAGCTAATAATTTTTTATTAAATCCTAGCGCAATTGCTTTACGAATATGTTTATTACCAGTTGCCTCACGCTTAGTATTAAAACCTAAATAACCAATCATTGGTGTTTTACGTGTTGCGAACCCTTTTTCATTCTTATATTGTTTAACATAATCATTTGCTAACATTGAGAAATCAATCTTCCCTGTTTGATATAACTTGCCAGCAGTTGCACCATCTTTAACAACTTGAACGTCAACTTTAGCTAACTTAACTGATTTAGCGTTCCAATAACTGGTATTTTTAACATATGACCATTTGTTATTAGTTCCTTCCCAATCAGTTAATTTATAAGGACCATTCACAATCATATGTTGTGAATCCGTTGCATATTGACTACCTTGTTTTTTAACGTAAGCTTCATTTTGAGGTACAAATGGTGCACCCGTTAATACTTCTGGTAAATAGCTAATTGGTTGTGCCAGAGTAACTTCTAATGTTGTTTTATTCAGCGCTTTAACACCTAACTTATCAACGGCCATCTTGCCATTTCGGATAGCAAACCCATTTTTAATAATATCAATTCGTTGTGAATTAGGTGATGCTGTTTTAGGATTTGCTAGTTTTTGCCAAGCGTAAACAAAGTCATTTGCTGTAACAGGAGTCCCATTTGACCAGTTCTCAGCTCTTAATTTATAGGTGTAAACTGTTTTTGCTTTGTTAACCGTCACACTTTTTGCTGCAGCTAACACTGGTTTATTTTTTTGATTATACGTATACAATCCTTCATAAACGTTTTGTATTGCTTCAACACTAAATGTATCACTGTATTTAGTAGAATCTAAAGTGCCTAATTGATCAGTTACAGCCACTTTTAATATGTTATCGTCTTTCGTCGCTGTTTTTGAACAAGCAGCTAGCACCCCTATAAACATGATACTTAAAACTACCGCAATTTTCCTTCTCACTTTAGACACTCTCCTTTTTTAGTTACCTTAATGTGATTAACTTTACCTAGTTACTTATTTTTTGTCAATAAAGACGTATCATTTCAACCAACTTTACATTTAAGCTATACTTAACCCAGTGTCTTACTCAATTCTGAAAGGAAGTTTTTGACTTATGAAAAATAATCAATTTGCTAACTATACACCTACTTTTGAGACACAAATAAAAGAACTTAAAGCTATTAATTTGTATATAGCCTCCGAAACCAATCCTACACATTTATTTGAACAATTACTCAATAAAATTCTCATCGACTATCAAACAATCGGTGCGAAACAACAAAAAATGATGTCCTTATTAGCGACAGAATCCATTTCTGTTTATGAATTTTTTACTACAAAAAAGGAATTAACACCTGTTATCTTTTATAATGTTGCATTACAGTTACTAGAATTTGAAGTCGATGTCGATTTCAAAATTGATGACCCATTTACGGCAATGGCTAAAATTCAGTTACCTTCTATTGAAATTATTGAATCCGTTAATGATTTTTGGTCCGCATGGTATCTCTTACTGACAACACATACCAAAAATGGCCAAGTCTTCACAGATACACTAGCAAATAAAGGGTACTTTGTTTCATTTTATAAAGATGCGAAACCTTTATTTTTCAATGGAAAAGCGCAACCTGTTTTTGATACAACTAAACTGATTCGTGAAGTCGTCTACGTTGAAGCCCCATTAGATACTGACCAAGATGGTCAACGTGATTTATTAAAAACAGAAATTTTAAGACCACTAGTTACATCCGGACTAAAAGTACCTATTCTTTATACAGCAAGTCCTTACAATCAAGGCACAAATGATGATTCTGAATTAATGCGCAACGTTGATATCCCGCTTACCGAAAAACCAGTTACTGAATTAACTGAATCTGATATCACCTATAACTATCAGAAATCCAACTTACCCGAACCACGATCAATCCTCTCAGAATCAACAGAAACTGAGCAAACCTTTAGCCGTGAATCTTCGTATACATTCAACGATTACATGCTAGCTAGAGGATTTGCAATCGTCTATGCAGCTGGTATTGGTACTCGAGAATCAGATGGTATTCGTACTTGTGGGAGTGTTGAAGAAACGGTATCAACCGTCGCCATTATTGAATGGCTAACGGGACATCGGCAAGCATTCACAAATAAACTCGATAATCGATCAATTAAAGCCACTTGGAGTAATGGTAACGTTGCTATGACTGGTAAATCTTACCTTGGTACGCTTGCTACTGCAGCTGCAACAACTGGTGTATCCGGCTTAAAAACAATCATTTCTGAAGCCGCTATTTCAAGTTGGTATGATTATTATCGTGAAAATGGACTAGTCGTCGCGCCTGAAGCTTGCCAAGGTGAAGATGCAGATGTTTTAGCTGCGCTTTGTTTAAGTCGCCAAAAAGATGCCGCCGACTACGCTAATATTCAAGACTACTTTGACAAAGTTATGAATCGATTATCTATAGGACAAGACCGTGCATCTGGTAATTACAATAAATTTTGGGATGAACGTAATTATTTAAACCAAACTAAAAATATCAAAGCAAATATTGTTATGGTCCATGGTTTAAATGATTGGAACGTCAAACCTCGCCAAGTTGAACAACTTTGGCAAGCATTACGTCCTTTACCTATTGTTAAAAAATTATTCTTACACCAAGGTAAACATATCTATATCAATAACTTTCGCTCATTAGATTTCACTGATATGATGAATTTATGGTTATCAAATCAACTTTATAATATCGAAAATGGTGCTGAGACACTTATTCCCAATGTCACCATACAAGATAACCTAGAAGCTGAAACGTGGCACACTTATGATGATTGGGCAGACCCGGATTCTCCTACCCAATCCTATCATTTCCAACAAAATAAATTAACACAATCAGTCACATCAGATGCTCACCAATTTGCTACTTTCAAAGATAACTTACCAACTGACCTTTTTAACAACTACGTCAGAGATAATCATCTTTGGAATCAAGCTTTAGTTTCAACTAAAGAAACAGAAATGGCTAAAAATAGAATCCAATTAATCTCAGAACCATTAACAGAACCGCTGTTTATTTCCGGTTCTGCTCACATAAAATTGTCTGTTGCAGCACTACAAACAAAAGGGCTCATTAGTTGCATGCTTATCGATTATGGTGAAGAAAATAGACTCACCCCCGTGCCATCCATTCTCAAACGAAAATCTTTAGATATGGGATTTCATTGGCGTGAAGATGATTTGGTTGAATTTACTAAAAATCCCACAAAAACTCCTTGGAAAATGATTTCCAAAGGTCATATCAATTTACAAAATAGGACAAATCGTTATCAAAATGATTCTGTCCTTCCAGGAACTTTCAACACAGTAGATTTTGATTTACAACCAACTGCCTATCACATTAAGGAAGGTCATCAGATTGAATTAATCATTTACGCAACAGATTTTGGGATGACTTTACGAAATAACGATTCAGATAGTTATACTATTAACTTAGCTAATTCGCGTCTTAAAATTCCTTATCAATCTGTTAGTACAGTATCATTATTCTAAATAAAAAAGAAAATCATCAAAAAAATTATTGATGATTTTCTTTTTTTATTTATCAATATCTACGTATTAAGTAATGAGACAATTCGCACACAAAAATAACTTTAATAAATCCAACAATCAAAAATGGTAAAATACCTATTAAAAATGCTTGTTGCATCGAGGTTTGTTGGTAAACCATTAACCAGATTGCTCCTAAAACTAATTGCACACTAGCACCTAATAAATTCCCCATGTACAACTGCCAACGACCATTACCATACCATTTTAAAAACAGCCCCGTTAAGATAATATAGGCTAAAAAACCAAATAAATAACCACCTGTTGGTCCAATTAAAGAAAAAAGTCCCGAATGAAATCCAGCAAAAACTGGGATTCCTATTAATCCTAATAGGAGATAAATGCCCACCGCTTTTAATCCTTCTTGAACCGGTCTCAAACTCGATAATAATCCGATAAAAATGGTTTGTAACGTTAACGGGATTGGCCCCAATGGAATGGTTAACTGGGATAAAACACCCAAAACGGCTGCTAACTCTGCTGCTATAATTAATTGTTTTAACTGTTTATTTTGTCCCATTTGTTAAGCCTTCCACATTCACCTTTGTAATTTCACCAGCCATATAAGTCGTTATTTGCCCATTTTTATCTCTCAATACCAACTGTCCATCATCTTTAATTGTTTCAACTGTACCAATAATTTCTTGATGACCACTTTTTAAAGTAACTGTCTGTCCAATAACTAGTGACCGTTTACGATAATCATTCATGAAGTCACCATTTTGGTAATTCTGATAGATTTGGATAAATTGATTGGTAATTTCAGCAATCAACTCATTCCGTGTGACATTATTCGATTCATCAATTAATGAACCCACTTTATCTTGTAACTCTGGAGATAATTTTTTAAGGTCTGTTTTAAAATCTAGCCCAATCCCTATAACTAAGCTTGTCACTTGCTGCGTTTCAAAATCTGTGACAGCCTCCGTTAAAATCCCGCAGACTTTTTTATTTTGATAATAAATATCATTCACCCACTTTATTTGTGGTTGAATTTTCAATTTATTTTCTAAAGCATAACTAACCGCCATGGCAGTTGCTGTCGTTAGCTGACCAACATCTTTGATAGGTTGATCAATTCTCAATAAATAACTGATATAAATCCCAGTCTCTTCTGGTGATTCAAATGTTCGACCAAATCGACCATATCCTGCTGTTTGACTATTGGCCACTATTAACAGTGGACCCTGTATATCGGGCTGGCTTGAACGCTCTTTCGCCAATACATTGGTAGATGTCACTTCATCAAATAATTCAATTTGCATCATGTCAGTTGTTAAATAAGATTGAATTAGTTGTGCGTTCAACTGATTACCATCATTTAGACTATATCCTTTTTGTGGAATCGTCTTAATGTCAAAACCCTGCTCTTGTAAACTCTTAATAGCCATCCAAATAGCAGTTCTCGAAACGCCAAGTTTTTCAGCCAATAGTTCTCCCGAAATAATAGTATCTTGTTGTCCAGCTAATATTTTTAGAATACTGTCTTTAGTTTTCATTTTACACCGTTAACCTTTTAATTTTATTAGTTAACATAACTTTAAGCTAACTCACTAAAATATGCAACTAACACTCTTAAAAAAATACCATCCTCACTTTCATTCTGGTAAATAATCATAAAAGTGCTATGATTAATCTATTCTTAAGAAATTAGGTGGATTAATATGGCATACGGAACGAAAATTATTACGTTAGATAATGGTTATCATCTCTGGACTCATACTGAAGGACAAGGTGATATCCAACTACTTTGTCTACATGGTGGGCCTGGTGGTACACATGAATATTACGAAAATTTTGCTGAAAAATTAGCACCTCTTGGCGTTCAGGTTTCAATGTATGACCAACTCGGTTCATGGTATTCTGATCAACCAGATTTTACTAAACAAGAAAATGTTGATAAATTTCTTAATATTGATTACTTCATTGATGAAGTTGAAGAAGTCCGTATTAAATTAGGTTTAGATAACTTCTACCTAATTGGTCAATCATGGGGTGGTGCTCTTGTTCAAGAATACGCCTTAAAATATGGTGACCATTTAAAAGGTGCTATTATCTCAAGTATGACTGATGATATTAACGAATATTTAGCAAACGTTAATGCTATTCGTGCTAAAGAATTGGATGCTGATGCGCTTGCCTACATGCAAGAATGTGAAAAAAATAACGATCTTGATAATGACCGTTACCAAGGTTATGTCGATATTTTAAATGACGGCTATGTTGATCGTAAAAAGCCAGCCCAAATTTCTCATTTAGTAAGCACAATGGCTGAACCCGTTTATAATTACTTCCAAGGTAACAATGAATTCGTTGTGACTGGTAAATTAAAAGACTGGTCTACTCGTGACCGCATTAAAAATATTACTGTCCCAACATTAATCACATTTGGCGAACATGAAACAATGCCTTTAGCAACAGCTAAAAGAATGTCAGAAACAATTCCACATGCTCGTCTTGAAACAACTCCTGAGGGTGGTCATCATCATATGATCGATAACGCTCCTGTTTACTTTGATCATTTAAGTACCTTCTTATCAGATGTTGAAAACGACAATTTTAAAGATTAAATTAAAAAATACCACCATTGATAACTACTATCAACGGTGGTATTTTTTTATCTCTTAATCGTGTAACATCATTGCATTAATTGCAACAACAATTGTACTTAACGACATCACAACTGCACCCACTAATGGACTTAAAATAAAGCCAATTGGTGCTAAAACGCCGGCAGCCAATGGTAATGCAATAATATTATAACCTGCACCCCACCAAAGATTTTGAATCATTTTCAATCTTGTGTTTCGACTTAATTTCAAAAATTTTATGATATCCATCGGATTACTTTTAACTAATATAACGTCTGCAGAGTCGACAGCAACATCCGTACCTGAACCAATTGCCATCCCTATTGTTGCACTTGCTAAACTAGGCGCATCATTAATACCGTCACCAACCATGATAACGTTATGTCCTTCGCCCTCTAACTGACTAACAATTTTAGCCTTATCTTCAGGCATTAAGTTAGCACGAACATCTACAATACCTAGTTTTGCACCAACTTTATCAGCAGCTTGTTGATTATCACCAGTTAACATAATCACTTTGATATTCATTTTTTCTAATTTTTCGACTAAACCAAATGATTCTGGTTTAATTTGATCCCCTTGAGCAACATACCCAATCACTTTTTCATTTTGAATTAAATAACTAATTGAATCTCCTTCGTTGTCAGAAGCCATTTCATCCGTTAATAACTGTTGTTTATTAACATAAGCTTCAGAAACAATTTTGAATGCATCATCGTTAATATGTCCTTCTAATCCAACACCATTAATTTGTTGTGTTTCACTTGCAGTTGGAATCTCAATTTTTAAATCTTCTGCTTTTTGAATGATTCCTTTACCCAAAGGATGTGTCGATCCACGTTCTAACGACGCCATCAATCCGATAATTTCTGATTCAGAAAACTGATCAGTAAATGTTTTATATCCGGTTACCACGAAATGACCTTCAGTTAAAGTTCCTGTTTTATCAACAAGTAATGTGTCAATTGTGTGTGCAACTTCTAGCGCATTTCTATTTTTGATTAATAAGCCATTTTTAGCTGATAAAGAAGTACTTCTCGCAACAACTAATGGAATGGCTAAACCTAAAGCATGTGGACAAGCAATCACTAGAACAGTTACAAGAATTGATAATGCCTGACTAAATGTCCCTGTAATTAACCATACAATGAATGCTAAAATACCAACAGTCATGGCAGCATAAAATAAATATCCCGCAACTTTATCAGCTAACGTTTCCGTATCTGATTTTTCTGACTGCGCTTTTGTGACTAATTTAACAACTTGAGCTAAGTAACCTGTTTCACCAGTTCCCGTTACAGTCATTTGGATTTCTCCATTACCATTAACTGATCCACCAACGACTTCATCATCTACTACTTTTTCAACTTGTTTCGATTCACCAGTTATCATAGCTTCATCGACGCTTGTTTTACCAGAAATAATTGTTCCATCAGCTGGAATCGTTTCATTTCCTTTAACTAACAGAATATCTCCAACATGAACATTTGTTAAATCAACATCTTCAATTTTTTTATTTTCTCTAACGATATGTGCTTGTTTAGGTAAGAGTTGTGCTAATTTTTGAACAGCATCTCCTGCTGACATAACAGCGTTCATTTCAATCCAATGACCTAACAACATAATGACAATTAACGTTGCTAACTCCCAGAAGAAATCCATAACATGATGACTTGGATCTACAAGATTATTCATCACAACAGCATATAAGCTATACAAGTATGCCACACTAATACCCATTGCGATTAAGGTCATCATTGCTGGCTTTTTATCTGCAAGCTCCATCTTTGCACTATCTAAAAATGTTTTACCGCCATAGAAAAATAATCCAGTACCAATAAGTGCTACAACCCAATCAGATCCAGGGAAAGTAAACTGTAAGGGTAAGTTAATCCCCATCATAGGTGTCATTAAAACAATAGGAATTGCTAAAACTAAAGAAATCCAGAATTTCAATTTTAGATTTCCCATATGCATCATGTGCCCACCCATGTTCATTTGATCGTGGTCCATTCCTTCCATATCCATGTGATCCATACTCATGTGGTCCATATTTTTCATATCCTTATGATTCATATTCATGTGATCCATTTCTTTCATATCTTTGTGATCCATTTATACCGCCTCCATTAATTTATATTTTTAGTTTACACTTGTAAACTTAGATAGTCAAATAATTTATCTGTTACAAAAAAAATGTCAAAGAGATAAATATCCCTTTGACATTTTTATATAATCACATAAACATTTTAGTTAATTTACAATTCTATGCATCTTTACCAATTGTTTTACGACGGTTAACTTCTTTTTCAGCAAGTACATCGGAATCTTTAAATCCAAAGACCCAAGTACAACCAAATGCTACGATTATTGTAACAATTGATGCAATCCAAAAGTTAATTTCGTTACTCATTCCTCCACCAAACTTTAAAGGTGTAAAGAATGAAGGGAATCCGATTAATGAACCAGTAAATCCGTACATATTAACGTTTAATAGTCCGGCTACTAATCCACCAACTGCACCACCAATATTAGCTGCTAAGAAGACACGCCCATATTTTAAGGTAATCCCATAAATAGCTGGTTCTGTAATACCACTGAATGCTGCAATAACTGCACCACCAGATAATTCTTTAATGTTAGCCATTTTTGATTTAATCATAACTGCCATTACAGCAGCACCTTGAGCTACCATTGTAATTGAAACAATTGCATTTAAGTAGCTGTAGCCTTTTGAAGCAATATCGTTTGCGATTAAAGGAACAACTGCCCAATGTAAACCAAAGATAACTAAACATTGATATAATCCACCAATAACAAAACCTGCAATTGGGTAGTTTGCTGTTAAAATTGTGTTTAAAATAATAGAAATACCTGTACTAATTAACGTAATAATAGGTCCAACAATAATGATAATAGCGGCCGAAACGATCATAACTTCTAACAATGGTACAAAAATCATTCGTAAAACTTGTGGAATAACTTTTTTGAGTCCTTTTTCAACATAATGTGCTAACCATGCTCCAGCAATAATTGGGAAAATACTGTAAGTATAGTTAACCATATGAATTGGAATCCCAAATAAGTTAGTATTTAATGACATCCCCAAAAGTTGTCCAAACACTTTTGTTCCTGTTGCAATACCAAAAAGTGAAGGATATACCAAGACACCACCAACAATAGCCATAATAATTGGATCAGATTTTAACTTCTGTGCAGCTGTGAATCCAACAATAATAGGTAAGAAATAGAATGCTGAATCTCCCATGGCTGATAAGAAAATGTAAGTCTGTGATGTGGCTTCTGTCCAACGAAAATCGACAGCCATTTGAAGTAATCCTTTTAAAATACCACTAGCAGCCAATAATCCAATTACTGGCATCATAGAACCTGTGATAACACCAATCAAAGTATTAAATCCAGCATTCAATTTTCCACGGAATGTTGTTGGTTTTTCCTCAGCTGGTGCATCATCGGCAGCATCGACCTCGCCACCTGCGTATGATGTTCCTAATTGTGCAATAACTGCATCATAGACATCAGTAACAGCTGGTCCAATAACAACTTGATATTGTCCAACAGCATGACGAACATCAATTACACCTGTTAAATTTTTAATCACTTCATCGTCTGCTTTACTTTCATCAACTAAGTAAAATCGTAACCGCGTAATACAATGGATTAAACTCTTAATATTCTCTTTACCACCGACTTGTTTGATAATGTCTGTAGCTAATTGTGTGTAATCTTTTGCCATAACTATTCCTCCCCTTTTGCAGTACCAGATCCCACTTCCGTGCCACCTTCAAAAGGTTGTGGTTCCGATAATGTTAATTTGTCTAATTTATCTTGTGTATTTGTAATTACTACCATTAAAACATTGTCTAATTGTGCTTCAGAAACTTGTGTTAAATCCATAGTCCCAAGTAATTCACCACCATGAACACGAGCACCTTTTTTAATATTAATATCAAATGGTGCACCTTTTAAATCAACCGTATCAACACCCATGTGTAATAAAATTTCAAGTCCATTATCCATCGTGAATCCGATAGCATGTTTTGTTGATGCAACCAATGTTATAGTTCCAGATACTGGACTATAAATTTCCCCTGCGGTTGGTTTAAATCCGAAGCCATCACCCATTAATTTTTGAGCAAAAACAGAATCGCTCACATTTTCTAAATCAATTAACTCCCCAGTTGCTGGTGCGTAAAACTTATCATCATTTACCTTTTGTTTTCTTTTAAAAATCGACATTGTTCTCTCCCCCATTTTTTTTAATTTATTTAACTAGATTCGCTTACAGCGATTAAGCGTTTTCAAGTTATCCTTATAATAAACCTGTCTATACAGGATGTCAACGCTTTCTTTTCTTTTAAATTAACATTTATATATACTTGTATAGACTAGAATGTTTATGTTAAAATAACCTTATCATTGGAGGTGACTATTATGACGAACCAAAATAAACATTTAGGTATTTATCAAGATCTTGTCACTAAAATCACACATAATATTTACGCATCAGGAACATTCCTACCTAGTGAAATTCAATTGAGCCATTTATACGGTACTTCTCGCGAAACAATTCGAAAGGCTCTCCAAAATTTACTAACCAATGGCTATATTCAAAAAATTCGAGGCAAAGGATCGCTTGTTTTAGATATTCAACGATTCGCTTTTCCCGTCTCAGGTATTACTTCATATGAGGAACTGAATAAGTCTCTTCAAATGAATTCGGAAACACAAGTTAGACAGTTACTTGTCACAACTATTCCTATAGAGAGTTTTGCACCTAAGTCTGTTGTTGGCGATAAAGCGACATTTATTGAACGTCTACGACTTGTTAAAAATGAACCCAGTGTTATTGATCGTGACTACATACTTTCAGATATCGTACCTGAGATACCTTTAGCAGTTGCCCAAAATTCGCTTTATGATTATTTTGAAAATAAATTAGGCTTAGAAATCAGTTATGCTATTAAAAAAATTACAGTTGAACCAGCAGATACAACTATCCAAAAATTATTAAACATTCCAAAAACAGAATCTGTTGTTGTCATAAGAAGTGAAACCTATTTACAAGATAGTCGTTTATTTCAGATTACCGAAGCTATTCACCGCTCAGATCGTTTTAGTTTTGTTGATTTTGCACGACGGACGAAGAAAATATAACTAATAGGAGAATAACGATGACATTTGAAGATAAAATTATTTATCAAATTTACCCAAAATCATTTTATGATAGTAACAATGATGGCCTGGGCGATTTACAAGGGATTATCGCTAAAATACCTTATTTAAAACAACTCAATATTGATATGATTTGGTTTAATCCTTTTTTCATATCACCACAAAATGATAATGGCTATGATATCTCAGATTATTATCATATTGATCCTAAGTTTGGTACTATGGCTGATTTTGATGAACTTGTTACCAAGCTAAAATCTGTAGGCATCGATGTCATGATGGATATGGTTTTTAACCATACATCAACTGAACATGAATGGTTCCAAAAAGCGCTAAAAGGTGATCCAAAATATATGGCTTACTATTATATTCGTGGAGCAAAACCAGATAGCTCGCTTCCAACTAATTGGGATTCTAAATTTGGTGGTCCTGCATGGGAAGCTTTCGGAAATACGGGTAAGTACTACCTTCATCTCTACGACCCAACTCAAGCAGACTTAGATTGGCATAATCCAGCAGTTCGAAAAGAAATGGCCAAGATTGTTAATTTTTGGCGCAACAAAGGTGTTAAAGGTTTCCGATTCGACGTTATCAATGTCATCGGTAAAGATGTCAATTTACTTGATGCACCTTATGGTACTGATAGTAGACTTATGTATACAGATAAAAAAATAGTTCATCAATATCTACAAGAACTTAACGAATCTAGTTTTGGTCAAGACCCTGATGCTGTGACCGTTGGTGAAATGTCTTCTACTTCAATCGATAATTGTATTGAATACACGTTAGGCAAAAACAACGAGTTATCAATGGTCTTTACCTTCCACCATTTAAAAGTTGACTATACCCATGGAAATAAATGGACGACGATGCCTTTTGACTTTATGAGTTTAAAAAACATTCTAAATGATTGGCAATTAGGTATGACAGCTGGTCATGGTTGGAACGCTTTATTTTGGAATAATCATGATCAGCCTCGTGCTATTAATCGTTTTGGTGATCCCGTCCATTTTCGTGAAAAATCTGCCGAAATGCTAGCGACAACTATTCATTTATTACGTGGAACGCCTTTTATTTATATGGGAGAAGAAATTGGGATGAGCGATCCTCAATATCAGCATTTATCTGATTATAATGATATTGAAACCAAAAACATTTACCCAACATTATTAGCGAAAGGACTCAGTGAAACTGAAGCCTTAGACATTATTCAAGCAAAATCTCGTGATAATAGTCGTACTCCCATGCAATGGAATAACTCTGAGTATGCAGGGTTCTCAGCTGAAAAACCATGGTTGATGCCAATGAATCAGTCTATCGTCAACGTTCAAAATGAATTAGTACGCGGCGAAATATTTAATTACTATCAACAACTAATTAAATTACGTAAGACTCTGCCAATTGTCTCTGTTGGTGATTATCAACCTCTTTTAATGGACGATACTCAAGTTTTTGCTTACCAAAGAATACTAAAAAATCAACGTTTAATTGTTTTAAATAATTTCTATGGTACAACGACAACGATTACTTTACCTGCATTTACCGGGGAAATATCAACTGTCATCAATAATTATCCAACCGATATCAAATTAGAAACAGCTATGACGTTAGCTCCATATCAGTCAGTTGCCTTTTTGATTGACTAACTAAAATAAAGCAGCCTTGCAATTTTAAATTGTAAGGCTGCTTTATTTAGAACTTATTAAGATTAATCAAAGTAGATTTTAAAAGGACTAACTGGAATATGGTTTTCGTTCCATAAGCCGGCAGAAGTTACATTTGCATATGCATACTGTAAGCCAATTGATTCTTCTTCTAATCGAATCTTGATATCATTTGTACCTAAATCAATCACTGCAGGTTTTAAAACATCCCCTGGCATGATCCATTTTAAATCAATATCATTTGTTGTTTCAAGTTGTTCACAATTTGAAAAGTTAAGACGCATTTGTTTTACATCAGCTGAAATTTCAGATAATTGTGGACTTGTTTGCATTTCATCGAATTTACCAAAATTAGAATATAATTCGATTACACGATAACCTAATTGTCTTTTACTACTTGGATGAATCTCGTTAGCTGAATCTTCATCCATAGCTGTAACTAAGTAAACCCGATTTTCTGTTGCTGCAAACTTTTGTTGTGCATCGCGAATTTCAGCCCATGAATTAGCTATCTTATGATTATATTGTGGTAACTGAATAATATAAGTTGGTAATTTATTTTGTTTAAGCGTTTTGCGCCATTCACGGATTAATTTTTTCAAAAGTAACCCATAATGTTTTGTATCTATTCCTGCATCTCGTTCACCTTGATACCAAGTTAACAATTTAAATCGGTAAGGACCCACTTGTGATAACATCGTATCGTATAAATTATCGGATTCTTCTAAACTTGGAATTTTAGTATCAACATAAGCTGCTTTTAAAGTCTCGTTATTTATTAGTGTACTTTCTGATACCCAACTTGCAGCTGAAGTCCCATTTTTAGCACATAATACAAGGCCAATTGGTGTGTATTCATCATATTGACGAACCTTCTTAGCCATATAATAGCCTAATGCTGTAACGTTACCAATATTTTCTTCATCAACAATTTGCCATGGATTTTCTTCTGTTGATTGCTTTTCAGGTATATTGATAAAACGTAAATTCATCATTGGCATTGTTTTATTATGATCAAATTCATCATCTTTAGCCATTTTGAAGTTAGCATTTGATTGTCCAGCAATCAAGAATACATCTCCAAATTGTACGTCGCGTAAAATTATTTTATCTGTTCCTGATTTAACTAGAACGGTCACAATTGTAGGTGCTAAAAATGAGATACTTTCAATTAAAAAGTATCCTGTATCATCAGCAATTCCTGTTTCAATTGTATCTTCGCTACCGCCCATTGAAATCGTTACAGTTACTTCTTGATTGGGTTCTGCATAACCAAAAAAACGTGTTGTCTGATCTTGTTGCATAACCATATGATTAGTAAATAGTGGTGCTAATCGCAATGTTGTTGCCACTGTTAAACCCTTCTTTCTAGTCGCTGTCCATTAAGTATCCTTTACAATTATAACATAAGATAAGCCTCTATCGACTTTTTATCAAATGGATTAGTCAGCTACTTTGACTATTATTTAGTTGTTTGTCCTAGCTATTTTGAATAATAGTTGCTAGAATAAAGACAGTCAAAACAGTGTAAAATCGCCGGGTTTTACAAAAATAATAGTTATCACATCCAAGAGGCCATTTTTTAATGAAGGATGTTGGTACCTATTTTTTATTGTCCATTATTATAAGATTATAAAAAATAGGTACCGATAAGGAGCTCAAAATGAATAATCAAACGGTTTCTATCCGTCGTGAACTTTCAGGTTACGTCACACGGAACGTTTTAAGTACTTTAGGTTTATCTGTGTATCTTCTGGCAGATACATATTTCATTGCTAATGCGGTTGGAACAACTGGTTTAGCGGCTTTAAATATTGTATTACCCCTCTTTAATTTATTAAATGGCGTCGGGTTGTTACTCGGAATTGGTGGTGCAACTTTATTTTCTATTTTAAAGATTAAGGATCAAAAAGCGAGTCAAAAAATTTTCACACAGGTTTTAATTGTTGGGATTATTTTCGGCCTAGCTTTCTCAGTCTTAGGCTTTTTATTCATGAAACCTTTACTCTATTTTTTAGGTGCAAACGCAGGAACTTACAAATTAGCTGCTGAATACCTAACTTATATTTTGCTAGCTGCACCATTCTTTGCTTGTAATTATCTCGTTTTAAGTTTCATTCGAAACGATAATAATCCACATTTATCGATGGTTGCCATGTTAGTATCTAGTTTATTCAATATCATTTTTGATTATATTTTTATGTACCCATTACATCTTGGTATGGGTGGTGCTGCAATGGCAACTGCTGTTTCTCCAATTGTTGCTTTAGCTATATTAACCTTCCATCGTAAAAAGGAAGGACGTCTTTTAACGCTCCAACGAACGTCTATTCACTTTAAGACAATAAAAAAAGTTGTTCAATTCGGGTTCCCTGTCTTTCTAACTGAAATGAGTACAGGTGTCAGCATTTTTGCTTTCAACCTTGTCATTTTAAGTTTAGCGGGAAATACAGCTGTCGCAGCCTATGGAATTATCGCAAACATCGTCTTAGTCGCTTTATCACTTTTTAATGGTGTTGCCCAAGGAATTCAGCCTTTACTCAGTCGAGAATTTGGAATTCGGAATTGGCCAGAAGTTAAGCAAATATTACGTTTTGGGTTAATTGTTAGTTTTATTATTGGCACAATTTTATACCTTACATTGACCTTTGAAAAAGATCCTATTATTGCATTATTCAATAATAGTAACAACCAAGAGTTAATCCATTATGCTGAAATAGGCATTCCAATCTACTTCTTAAGCTTATTTGGATCATCCCTTAATGTTGTGTTTAGCATGTTTTTCTCAGCGATTGGCGAACCCAAACATGCACTTATTCTAGCTATCTTGCGCGGTTATGTCTTACTACTAGGCTTATTATTTATTTTTGCCCACTTCTTCAACTTAACTGGTGTTTGGGTTGCTTTACCCGTCACAGAATTAATCATTGTCGTCATCAGTACTGTATTCCTATTCAGTTTCTTTAATAAACAAATTAAAAAACAATAAAAAGAAGGTTTCTTATTTTATGAAAGTTAAACGTTTTGAAGCAATCACAATTCCCGTAACTGATGTCCAAAGAAGTTTACGTTTTTATCATGAAGTTTTTGATATGACTATGATTGAAAATAGTGAGTTACCTACTGTTCATTTTGGCCATCAAAAAATTATTTTTGAGCCATCAACTAATGTTATTCCAATGACACTTAGTTTCGTCGTTAGTGATTCAATGACCGCTATGGAAAATCACTTGAAAAATTATTTTGTGACTATTATCTCTGGCCCGATTGAAAAGCAAGATGTTAAAAATGCACAATCGATTACAATTTCAGATCCAGATCAGCATATAATCGAATTAATTAGTTATCAGAAATAGATTTACTAAGCTAACATCTAAGCGATGTTAGCTTTTTTACTACTATTAGGTTTTTAAATCTATATGCTTAGATTCTCTAAAATACTTTTCTTTATTCCCACAGCTAAACATGGTAATCTGAAAATGAGTTATATCAGAAAGGCGGTCCTACTATGCAACCTATTATTGATTTACAAGATATTTCACTAGAACTTAGTAACCAATCAATCTTGAACCACATCTCTTTTCAAGTAAACCCTGGAGACTTTTTAACAATCACCGGTCCATCTGGAAGCGGTAAAAGTACCGTTTTGAAATTAATCGCTGGTTTAATTTCAAGAACATCTGGTGATATTAAGTTCAATGAAAAATCAATTGACAGTTATGACCCAATCGAATATCGTCGGATTGTTTCTTATTGCTTCCAAACCCCCGTTTTATTCGGCGAAACCGTTAAAGACAATCTGGAGTTTCCTTATATCGTTCGTAAGCAAGACTTCGATGAATCTCGTGCCATTTCTGAATTAGAATCCGTAGGCTTACCCAGCAGTTATCTTCAGAAATCAATAAATGAACTATCTGGTGGCGAGAAGCAACGTGTTGCCTTAATTCGTAATTTAATCTTTTTACCCAAAATCTTACTGCTTGATGAAATCACAAGTGCTTTAGATTCAGAAAGTAAAAACATTATACACGCATTAATTAATCGTTTAAATGACTCAAATAAAATCACTATTATCGCTGTTACTCATGATGATAATGAAATAAAACTGGCTGATCAATTAATTAATATCGAGGCCGGAAAAATAACGGAGGTTAGACATGCATAATTTAGCCGTTAATAATCTTTCTCTCGTTTTCGCTTTTTCATTAGTACTTGTCTCACTAGGAATTGTATATAAAGAAAAATTAGGCCTAGCAAAAGATATTATTTATAGTGTCATTCGTGCAATTATCCAATTAGTCATCGTCGGATACATTTTAAAGTACGTCTTTAATATTAATAATATTATTCTAACTTTAGTTATGATGTTCATTGTTTTCTTTAACGCTGCGTATAGTGCACATAAAAAAAGCGCAGGAATTCCACATAGTTTTCGTATTTCGTTCATTGCCATTTTTTGTAGTACGTCCGTTACACTTGGCCTTTTACTACTAGCTGGAACGCTTAAATTTATTCCTTCACAAATTATTCCAATTACTGGTATGATTGCTAGTAATTCAATGGTTGCGATTGGTCTTTGTTACCGTAACCTTAACAGTAATTTCCGTGATCAACGCCAACAGATTTTAGAAAAACTAGCACTCGGTGCAGATCTCAAACAAGCAGCATACCCTATTATCCGTGAAAGTATCAAAACAGGGATGTCGCCTACTATTGATTCAGCTAAAACGGTTGGTATCGTTAGTTTACCTGGAATGATGTCTGGGTTAATCTTCGCCGGTGTTGATCCTGTCTTTGCGATTAAATACCAAATCATGGTCACTTTCATGTTACTTTCAGCAACAAGTATCTCATCAATTAGTGTTTGTTATCTTTCATATAAACAATTTTTTAATGATAAGAAGCAACTACGATAAATTAAATATCAATCAACTAAAATAGCCATATGTATAAGTTTTCCTTATACATATGGCTATTTCTTACTCTATAACTTGAAACTCACGGTCCTTCAATACATATTGCGTATCACACATTTTAGCAACATCTGGTTCATGCGTTACAATGATGACACATTTATCTTGTGATTTAGCTAAATCTTGAAGTAATTCAATAATTTCTTTCGTATTAACTTCATCCAAATTACCGGTCGGTTCATCAGCTACGACTAATCGTGCGTCACAACACATCGTTCTGACAACAGCGACTCGCTGTTGTTGCCCACCAGAAAGATGTTGAACGTTCTTCTTAGCCATATCCTCATCAATACCAACTTTTTTCAACATATCAAAGGCATATTGTTTATCACCAGCATGTGTTGCTCCGGTAATGTCCATCGCAGTCATTAAGTTTTCCAACGCTGACATATAAGTAAATAAATTATAGGATTGGAAGATAATCGAGACATCTTTATTTCGATAATGAGTTAATCCGATTTTATTGATTGCCTCACCTTCATATATAATTTCTCCAGATTTTGGTTTATCTAAACCAGCAATTAGTGAGAGAAATGTTGTTTTTCCTGAGCCACTACTACCGACAATTGCATATGATTTACTTCTTTCAAAAGTTAAATTAACCTTTTCAAATAAGGGGTTATCCTTATTTTCATACCAATACGCGACATCTTTAATTTCAATCATTTAATCACTCCTTTCTATTATTTATGAAATCAGAATTTTCTTGGGTTCAAGTCGTAAAATACCTAACGATGCTAACATAATCGAGATAAAGATAATTGCCAGACCCATACCACCTAATTCTGCCAAATCTTTGATACTTACAGTTGTGCTTAGATTCTTTAATTTCTCAGATTTAGTTGTCGCTGACTGCCCTGGTATACCACTTGGATCTGTTCCACCAAATTGTCCACCTTTAGTACCACTTGGCGCACCGCCTCCACCTTGCATATCATTTGAAGTTGTAGCTGTTGTAGATGTCGTTGTTTGTTGGCTTATCAATTGATCACCTACTGCATTACCAACGAATTTCCCACCAATTCCGGCAACAACTAATGACACGAGTAGAACCATAAACATTTCAACAAAGAATTGTGCAATAACTTTCCAACGTTTTTCACCTAATGATAGGAGGACACCAATTTCATAGCGACGTTCTCTAATCATTAAAATAACAATTAAGGCAAGAATGATAGTTCCTGCAACTGCGACTAATAGAACAATTTTTTGGGCAAAACTCTTAACATTATTCAATGGTGTCAGCATTGATTGATAAGTACTATCGTTTGTTGACATTGAAAATTTAGATGTGTTAATTAATTTCTTAGCTGCTTTTGTGAAAGTTTCTGACTTGGCTGGATCACTTAATGTATACACAACTGAATCGGCCGTATCTTTATACTTACTACCTTTTAAAGTATTCGCAAATGTGTAAGCTGTATAAATAGTATTTGATGGATCAGTAGCTCCTGGCCCACCCATACTTGTAGAACTAGTTGAACTAGCTTTATAAATACCGACAACTTCAACTTTATACTTCGTACCACCAGTTGATTTCATTGTAATTGTATTGCCCACAGAAATATGGTTAGTAGAAGCAAGTTCTGATTCAATCACAACGTTTTTAGTATTTAAATCACTCGAATTTAAACCACGACCTTTTGTAATTTTGGCACCACTAGTATTTAGTGCACTAGCCGTTGAACTTACACCGGAAATAGAAATATCACCCGTTGTTGCAGAAGTTGCCATTTTCTTGCCGCCCATCCCACCACTTTGACTTGAGGTCGATGTTGTTTTAATGGCATCAAATGAAGAAGCATTAGCTGTAGTTGAAGTGGTGATACTGTAACTCTTCACATTGCTTAATGCACCAACTTTTTTAGCTGTTGCGACTGTTACCCCAGCTAAGTTTAATGATGGTTTAGTGGTTTTTGAGCTTGAAGTTTTCATCTCGCTAAAAGCTTTATCTCGATTAGCTGATAATGTCACCGTTGCACCCGCACTCTTCTTCGCATCATTTGCCGCAGTTGTTGCTGCATTTTGAATAATTAATCCTGCTAAAACGAATAACATAATAGCTGACATAACTAATACAAGTAAAAAAGATCGTCCTTTTTTTGCTTTAAGATTTAATAAAGCACGTTTAAAAAAATTCATATTTATTACCTCCATATTCTCTTAAATTATTTGATAAGAATAAGCATAGCTAATAATTATGAATTATTTTTGAATATTATCAGAACATTTTCGTTTGTTATACAAAAAAAAGTTTTATTATGAATAATAATTCATAATAAAACCGTTTTCTTTATTTAATCTATTAGACTTTTCCAATCTCTCGACCAGATTAATCCTAAACATTTTTCACCTGTGTGAACACCGACAAGTGGTCCAATATAACCCGATTCAAATTTCATTTTAGGAAAACTAGTTCTCAAGTCTTGTCCCCATTCAGCTTGAAGTTCCGGATTATTCGCATCAATTAAATTAATTTGAACTGGATAATCAAGTGAACGTGTTGCTTCTGAGAATTGAGCTTTAATTTCAGAATAGGCATTTTTCATTTTGCGTTCTTTACCAATAGCAACGATTTTACCTTCTTTATCAAAAGTTAAAATCGGTTTAATTTTCAATATGTTTCCAACAAAACCTGAATGATTTGATAAACGACCGGTCCTCATTAAATGATTTAAATCATCAACAACAAAAAGAACCCGTGTTGTTTCTCTTAATTCGGCTAACTTTTCAAGTATTTCCATAACGTTTTTATCTTTATTAGCTAATGTGGCAGCCAATTGAACCATGTTACCCATCCCCGCGCAATCAATTTTCGAATCAAAAACATGCACATTGATGGCCGAAACAGATGATGCGAAAGCTTCAAGATTACCAACTAATCCACTAATACCTGATGATAAATGGATACAAATAACATCTGTATAGCCTTCAGCAGCAAGTGCCTTAAATTTTTCTTCCATTTCACCCATCGATACCTGGGAAGTTGTTGGTAAAACATCTTCTGTTTTTAATAATTGATAAAATTGAGTTGCCGTTAAATCGGCATTTTCATGATAGACATGATTTCCAAATAATACTGGGTTATTTACTACTTTAATATCTAATTGTTCAACAATCTCATCTGTAAGATAAGCTGAACTATCCGTTAATACAGCAATTTTCATTATTTCACATCCCTATTTTTACTATCCTATCACACATTATGCTCGAATACTTTAATTTAACTAACCATTTGGCGACCAATAACTAATCCTAACAGTGTCATCAAGCCACCAACAATATAACTAGCTAATAAATAAATCATGAATAACGATATTTTTTGGCTTTTAATTAATTTAACCAATTCAAAGTTATACGTTGAAAAGGTTGTAAAACCACCCATTGTTCCAGTACCAAGTAAGACTAACATCGGACTAGATAAATTAATTCCTGTTAAAAGACCTAAAATAAAACTACCTATCAGATTAATTAATAACGTTCCAACTGGAAATTGATCAGTTAGATATCGATTACTTAAATTTGTTATCCCATATCTTAACATAGCACCGATTGCAGCGCCAATCCCAACTAATAGTGTCATCATGAACGTTCACTCTCCATTCGCCAATCTCCAATCCGATTGCCTAATGAATAACCAAGTAATGTCATGGAAAGTCCACCTATAATCGTTACTAACACATAGATGAGTGCATAGCCCCATTGTTGCGTCTCTATTAACTTTACAGCTTCCAAACTATATGTTGAAAACGTTGTAAAAGCACCTATAAAACCTGTTTTTATCCCCAAAGTTAACCAATCTGGGACTTTTTCGGTTGTTTCAATATACTGAACTAAGAACGCCAAAATAAAGCACCCTACGACATTAATCATTAATGTCCCCAGTGGGAATCCATTTGGTTGAATAATCGTTAAACCAAGTAAGTACCGACTTATTCCACCAAAAAAAGCAAACAATGCAACAATTATATAATTCATTTTATGACCTTCTTATCAATTTTACATTTACTACTTCATTTTACCGAATTATCTAGTTAATACCAAATTAAAATGGACCACTAGAAATTATCTAGTGATCCATTTAGGCTAATCTTGGCTTAGTTTAAATTGACTCCATGGTTTCAAAAAATCGAGTAAGAATAATTCATCATCTATAATATGCCCAACAATATTTACACGACCATCATTTTTCATTTCTTTTAAAGCAATTTGTGTTTCACCTTTATATTGTCCATAACCTTCATTATCAATTAAGACGTCACCACGCTTAATTAATTTTGTATTATGTGCAGGAAATTCTTTATCTTTATACACAACCCGTGTCATTGTCGAACGTAAAAGATACGCTGAACGATCTCCGCGGTAACTATGAATATTATCAAATAATACTACTTTTTCAACCTCAGTAATATCATCTGCCGTTTCAATTTTAATCGTCGGATAATTGGCGTTGAATGCTTCTGATGCTGCTTTTAATTCATTTTCTGAAGCGTACGCGTTTGCGATAATCACATCATCAATTAAATCTGTCATCACCATATGTTTAACTTGTGTGGCAATATCTAAATGTCGATGATCCTCTAATGTACATAGTCCATCAGCAGTTGGCCAAGGTCCAAAAGTAGCTGACTTAGCATTAACAAAAGCTGCCGTATTTAAATTGTATTTTTTAAATTTCTCACTGCAAGCTACAAAAAAGTTATACTCTAATCCTGTGTATTCATGTGGATAAAAATTATGTGAACCTAATAAGTTCTCTCTTTTTGGTGAATAACTCATAATGTTATCCACATAGTTAGTCCCAGAACTCATATTTATTTCTATTTTTAAGTCATATGGATTGCGTGTCATTGCTGCTTCTTCTGCACCTGTAAATCCTAAATCTAATCGAACACCATATGCACCCATATCGTCAAAGAATTTTAAATCTTGATAACTAATATTTAGTTGTTCAAATAAATCAGGATTGATATCAACCATTACTTCCATACCAAGTTTATTTGCGTAAGCAACTGTCTTTTTAAATTCTGATAATACCTTATCTTTACCATCTGTCACTTGGAGTAAACTCGTAAAGACTCTTTTATACCCGTATTTACATGCCAAATCTAAATATGCTGTATCATCATTATAATTTGATCGTTCTGGATAAATTGAAATACCTAATTTTCCCATTATTATTCCTCCTAAATATTATTAAGGTCTATACCAATATTATAAAGGACATATAATGTAATTGAAAGCGCATTCCAAAAAAACTTTTGATTATTTTTAAATTTTTTCTTAATGTTAAGGTTATTTTAAGGTTCATGTTGTATATTGAACTTATCCCAAAACAACATAAATAACTAACCTTTATACTTTTTCATTTCTCCTCCAAAGTAATGAGAGAGAGAGCTAATTTATTAGCTCTACAACTTACTCCCTAGAGACTGCCTTCCCAGCAGTCTCTTTTTTGTTTCTAAATATTAAGAATCGTGCTAATATTTTAATCACGAAGGAGGTCTTAAGGATGCAAACCATTTATACGCTAATAACATTGATTTTTCTTAGTGTTATACCACTTCTTGTAGCTGCTTTTTTACTAACAGCTGTGAACAGTAATACAAAAAAACAATTATCATTAAATCAACAATTATACTTGGGTTCATTGGGTATTATTATCCATGAAGCAAGTCATGCTATAATGGCTTTTTTATTTGGATTTCACGCCATTGAAGTTAAATTAATTAAACGTCCACATCCCGAAATTGGTGATAACTCACTTGGATTCGTTCGTTATAGCTCACCTAAAAATATGCGTGGTAAAATTGGACAAGCAATGGCCGGTATTGCGCCCATCATTGGCTGTTCAATCGTAATTATTGGCCTTTTTATTCTACTGCTACCTCACTCTTTTAATCTACTATCAACAATGCTAGTTAACCAAGCATTTAATACTCAATCGTTATTTAACCTATTCACCTCGTTATTTCAATCTTGGTCATTAAGACTTATCCTGTGGTTGTTAATCACAACATCTATTACAATTGGTGGTTTTGATTTAAGCTCAGCAGATAGAAAAGGATTTGGTCTTGGATTCAGTTTATTAGCACTTTTAATCATTATCTTTTATTATTTCTTAACTCTATTTAATCACCAGACTTTAATGATGACTCTACTATCAAAATTTGCCTTATCTATTGGTCTAATTACTATTTTGATGCTGTTTTTATTACTTATTACAAATTGGCTGGTTAAAATCATCAAAAATAAATAAGACTATCTCATATTGAAATGGTCTTATTTATTAGTTGTATCGACTTATTTATTTCCACCACAATTTAACTAATGCTTGTGTACCGTCATTACCTAATCCATCTTCATCAACTAATTTTTCATATAGTACTTTAGCTTCTTTTGTTGCGGGTAGATTAATATTCATTTTTTCTGCTTCGTCTAATGCAATACGCAAATCTTTAAGAAAATGTTTTGCAAAGAATCCTGGTGTATAGTCATCACTTAAAACTCGGGGCGCATAATTGTCTAAACTCCAATTTGCTGCACTTCCCCCGCCAACTGTTTTAATGACACTTTCCAAGTCTAAGTTTGCTGCCTTAGCGTAAACTAACAGCTCAGTCATTCCGGTCATTGTTCCAGCAATCATAATTTGATTAGCCATTTTTACATGTTGGCCTGATCCATAACCACCAAACAAGGCAATTGTTGTTCCCATCTTTTCAAAAATAGGTTTCACTTGTTCATATACATCACTGTGTCCACCAACCATAATTGTTAGCTTCGCATTCTTTGCACCAATATCACCACCAGAAACAGGTGCATCTAACGCAAACAACTCATGAGTTTCCGCGTAATCACCAATTTTTTTCGCTAGTGTTGGTGTACTTGTTGTCATATCAACTACAATTGCGCCTTTTTTAGCACCAGCAAAAATACCATTTTCTTCAAAATATATTGCTTCTACATCTGCAGGAAAACCAACCATCGAGAAGATAATATCACTTTTAGCCGCAACCAATTGTGGCGAATCAGCCCATATTGCCCCTTGGCTAACTAAGTCATCTGTCTTTGATTTGGTTCGATTAAACACGGTTACTTCATAGTTCGCTTTCAATAAATAACTAACAATTGCTGAGCCCATAACGCCCGTTCCAATAAACCCAATTTTTTTCATAATAATCTCCTTTTATAATTTTCTTTAGTATGCACCTTTAAGGTTACGACTGCCATTAATAATAGTTAAGCCTAAAATAAAATCCCACTACAAAATTTGTAGTGGGATTTTATTTATACTGCTTTATTTTGAGCAACTTTTTCACTTAAATACTTTGAAAATTTACTCTTATCATGATAACCAACAACTTTTTCAATTGCTTTGCCATCTTTAAATAATAGAAAACTCGGAATACTCATGACATCATATTCCAATGCTGTTTCTTTATTTTCATCAATATTCAACTTTACAAATTGCATATCATCTTTGAATTCTTGTTCTAATTCATCAATAACAGGTTCCATCATACGACATGGACCACACCAAGGAGCCCATAAATCAACAATTGTTAATCCGGAATCTGTATGTTCCGCGAGCGTTTTATCTGTTACTTTTGTGACCATTTTATCGCCTTCGTTTCGTTATTTTTTATTCTGAATATTATACATATGAATTAAAGTCGTTAATATAATAGCCCCAAAAACAATTCCAGCAAAAAGTACTGCTGAAACTTCGATACCAATTTGAGGGATAGAAAGGAATAACTTCACCGCAATTAATGCGATTAGCAAGTAAGCCATTGATTCTAACTCCGGAACAACCTTCATCAACTTCATAATCAATGTCGCAATCCCACGCATGGCTAAAATTCCAAACATCCCACCGATTAAAACAATGACTGGATTTGTCGAAATTGCTAACGATGCTAAGACAGAATCAATTGAAAAAACAATATCCATCATCTCAATTGAAATAACAACTGACCAAAACAATGAGAATGGACCTTTTCGTCCATTACTTTTTTTCTCTGATTTAGGTTTTGGCGTTTTAATTTTTGAAAAGAAATAATGGGCTGATAGGTAAATAAGATACCCAGCGCCAATTACTTTAATTTCCCAGAAATCAATTAAAAATGTTCCAATTCCAATAATGATGAACCGGAAAATATATGCACCCCATAATCCGTAAAATAATGCTTTTTCTTGTTCTTTTTTACTTGGTAATTTTTGTGTTTGTGCAGCTAATACAATTGCGTTATCCACTGATAATAAGCATTCGATTACTGCTAATGATAGGATAATTATCCAATCACTACTTGATTCGACAACTGTTTTCCAATTGTTTAGATCAAAAAATGGTCCATATAAGTTTGCTAACATTTAATTCTCATACTTTCTTTCAATAATTTTTATAAATAACTGTAAATGATTATTATACAGCAATTACCAGATTATGCCATAACATATGAACAACAGTAACTGCCAGCTACATTTCTCGAATAGCAATCAATAATGACAGTTATGACACTTTATCTCGATTCATTAAAACAACATGTTGGTCTTGCTCATTTAACCGATCAACATGTTTTTCGCCCCAAACACACAATTTATTTAATATAGTACTCAAAGACTCACCATATTCAGTCAATTGATAATCTACTTTTGGTGGTACCTGTTCATAGATATGTCTAGAGATAATCCCATCGGCTTCCAATTCACGTAATTGTTGCGTTAACATTTTTTGGGTTATTTTCGGAATTGCACGTTTCAGCTCACTAGTTCTTCTTTTTCCACCACGTAAATGGCATAAAATAATTGTTTTCCATTTTCCGCCAATGACTTCTAAAGTCGCTTCAACACCAATATTATATGTTTTATCTTCCATTCTTCCTCCTATAGGCACTAAAAAGTTCCTATAGCACTTTTTAGTACGTTATTGTCTTATTGTTGCGTACACGTATAATCATAAATTGTAGCATTATTCCAACAAAAATCAAGGAGGCTTTACAAACTTATGGAAAAACCAAAAATATCACCATCCCTAACACTCTTAGCATTGGCTATTAGTGCTTTCGCAATCGGATCAACAGAATTTATTAGCGTTGGGCTCATCCCCTTATTAGTCAAAGATTTTGGTATTTCATTAAGTCAGGCAGGACTTAGCGTTTCATTATATGCATTCGGTGTCACAATAGGTGCACCCGTTCTAACTATTTTAACTGGCCAATTTGATCGAAAAAAATTACTCTTAAGTATCATGGCGTTATTTATCGTTGGTAATTTAGTTGCAGCATTTGCACCAACTTTTTCAATTTTATTAATTGGTCGAATTATTTCTGCATTGTCTCACGGTATATTCATGACAATCGCTTCCGTTATTGCGGCTGATGTTGTTGAACCTTCAAAACGTGCTAGTGCTATTTCAGTCATGTTTACTGGTTTAACCGTTGCAACTGTAACCGGTGTTCCTTTAGGTACATTTATTGGTCAACATACTAGTTGGCATGGATCATTTATTTTTATTAGTATCATTGGACTAATTGGTTTAATCGCCAACTTTTTCCTCGTACCAAATGGTTTACCAATTCCTGGAAAATCTGATGCGCATGGTTTTATCCGTGTCCTTAAGAACAAATATCTATTGATTACGTTATCATTAACCGCCTTAGGTTACGGTGGGACATTCGTTGTTTATACGTATATTACGCCACTCTTAGAAACTTCAATGGGTTACAGTGAAAGTGCTGTTGTTATCATTTTAATCGTCTACGGATTGATGGTTGCCCTTGGAAATACGATTGGCGGCCGTTTAGCAAACCATAATCCGCTCCAAGCATTATTAAAAATGTTTATCGGACTTGCAGTCGTCTTATTTATCCTTTTCTTTACTGCTAAAATGTCAATTCTAGGTTTATTAACCGTTATGGCCTTAGGACTATTCGCCTTTATGAATGTTCCAGGATTACAACTATACGTTGTTCAATTAGCTGAAAAATATACCCCTAAAGATATTACTTTAGCATCGTCGCTAAATATTTCTGCTTTCAATATTGGCATTACGTTAGGCTCTTTAATTGGTGGACAAGTTGTTTCTAATCTCGGATTAGGTATGACGCCACTTTTTGGGACAGTCATGGTTTTAATCGCCATCTTCATGACAATGTACTTAATTACACTCAATAAGAATGAGAAATAACAAAAAAACGGGTCACAACGAATATAAAATTCATTGTGACCCGTTTTTATTAGGCTCTCTTTGCACGTAACCCGATTCCCGTCCAACCACTAATGATTGAAAAGACAGGCGATAGTAAGCTAAAGAACGCAAATGGTAAGTAGTCTAGCGTTGGAACTCCCAACGTGCTTGCTGCAAACGCACCAGCTACACCCCAAGGGATTAAGTAATTAATCACTGTTCCGCCATCTTCAAGTGCACGACTTAAGGCTAAATTATCTAATTTTGATTTATCAAAAGCGGGTTTAAACGCTTTTCCAGGTAAAATAACTGATAAGTATTGTTCTCCAACAAATAAATTAACTCCAATTCCAGCAAAAATAGTTGCCGTAATTAATTTACCAGATGAATTTAAACGTTTAACTAAAGGTTCCATAACGACTTCAATAATATTGAAGTTCATTAGTAAGCCGCCTAACGTTAAAGTTAAAATTATTAATGACACGGTTCCCATCATACTTGAAACGCCACCTCGTGTTAACAGCATATCCACATTTGCATCTCCAGTTTTAGAAACAAATCCTGACTGAATCAACGCCGCAACATCTTGTAAACTCGTAAATGGTTTTTGAATAAATAACATAACTAACGATACACCAATATTGATAAATAACGTTGGAATAGCTGGAATTTTTAACCAGGCACAGACAAACATTAAGATAATTGGTAATGCCGCCCAAGCTGTGATTGAAAAGTGACTAGATAAAATTGAAATCGTATGATTGATTTTATCCATATTTGCTGCCATACTACCACTTCCCAAAATGAAATATAAAATTAAAGATCCTACAAAAGCAGGAATTGTTGTCCACATCATATTTTTAATATGTTTAAATAAATCAGATTCTCCAATGGCAGCTGCTAAGTTCGTTGAATCTGATAAGGGAGACATTTTATCCCCAAAGATAGCACCTGAAATAATTGCTCCTGCCACTAGTGCAGGATTAACCCCCATCGTCATCCCCATACCGAATAGTGCGATACCCACAGTTGAAATTAAAGTGAAGGCACTCCCAATTGATAATCCGATAATAGCACAGACAATAAAAACGGAAGGCACAAAGAATTGAACACTAATCAGATTAAATCCCCAAATCATTAAGGTTGGAATAATTCCTGCCGCAATCCAAGTCGCAATCAATGAGCCAATCAAAATAAAAATAAAGATGGGAATTAACCCTGTACTCATTCCATCCTTGATACCCGCGTGAATCTCATCCCATGAAAAATGACGAATTCTAGCCCATAAAATTAACAACCCAATCACTAACATAACTGGTGTTTGAGGTGATAACCCAAACTTAATTACACCAAATCCCATAATAATCAACATTACTACTAAAACACTTGCTGCTTCTGTAAACGATAATTTATTTTTCATTAGTAAACACTCCTATTTTTTAGTCGATTCTAGTATTTATCATGAAAAGTTTGATATCGAAACTGACCCCAATTTATATTTTTCATTTTTAACACTCCTTTTCTGGACAAAAAAAGTCCCTGATACAATATTAAATATTGTATCAGGGACGACTCTAGCCGTGGTACCACCCAGTTTAATTGAGAACCCAAATTCTCACTCACTAGATGATAACGGTTCTAGATATTTATCCGATGTTTAAAATAACGTTAACGTATTTGGTTAATTTATCCTGATTGGTTCGCATCAACCACCAACTTTCTGACTCCCAGATAAATGACTACTTATGTGTTAACTTTTATTTATTAAGTTGAATGAATCTTAACATGCCTAAATATCCTTGTCAATAATGTACATCTTATAGTATTTCCTTTAGAACACGATCAACTGAGAAATAAAAGGCTTCTTCCCCAGCCACATCTTTAAAGCCAGATCGTTCAAACATTCTCATTACATTTGGTTGAACTGAAGAAAAAATCACTTCATGATTTTTAGTCTGAGCATCACTATAGAAATCCTGAATAACAGCCATTGCTGTATTATCAATTGATGGTACGCCTCGCAATGAAAAGATAACTAAATCTCGTTCATGAAGTGGCTGTAGTGCCTTATCTAATCGATCCGCAGACATGAAAAATAGTGGTCCAGTGATGTAGACAACTGCCCAATCATCTTTTAATCTATCTTGTGTTGTTTCGACTTTGCTTAAATCAACATCTTCAACAACAACATCTAAAATAGAACTCTTAGCCACAAAAATAACGATCCCGACTAAAACACCGGCCATAATCGCCGTACTCAAATCAAAAATAACGGTACTTATTAATGTTAAGAAAAATAGAATTAAAGCACTTTTAAATTTATTTTTAAAGAGATACTTGATAGCTGACCATTCGTTCATCCGCCATGAAGTCACAACTAACACGCCAGCTAATGCCGATAAAGGAATCTGTGACATGATTGGTGCCAATAAAAGCATTGAAACTAATAACGCAAGTGCATGGAAAACGCCTGTCAATCGCGTCTGTGCACCTGATTTAATTGCTACACTCGTTCTAGCAATCGCAGCCGTTGCTGGAATACCACCAAAAAATGGTAAAATCATATTTCCAATACCTTGAGCGATTAATTCTTGATTACTATCTAAGGTTTTACCTGTCATGCGACCAGCAGATGCCCCGCATAATAAACTTTCAATCATTCCCAGTAAAGCAATACTTGCGCCAGGAATAATTAGATTTTTAACTGTTTGAAGATTTAATGCACCTAAATGTAATCTATCATCACTGATAACACTTGTTGGAATCTCGCCAACTGTTGCGACATCTAATTTAAATATCATTGTAATTGCCGTAGTAACAATAATTGCAATCAACGATGCAGGAATAACTTTATTCCATTTTTTTGGAAAAATAAAAAGTGCAATAACAACTAAAATTGCCATCAAAGTCGTTGCCAACTTAGGTTGAAAACCTAAGCTAGGATAACTACCAATTTTTTCAATTAAACTACTTCCGTTTGAATGCGTACCAAAAAAATTATCTAATTGCCCGAAAGCAATAATAATTGAAATTCCTGATGTAAATCCTGTAATAACAGGGGCAGGAATAAAAGTCGTTAAAACGCCTAATTTAAATATACCGGCTAACAATAAAATCACTCCGGCAATCAATGTAGCAATAAAAACCCCTTTTAATCCATATTGTGCAATAACACCCATTAATACTGCGGCCATCGCTCCAGTTGGTCCTGATATTTGATAATATGCCCCAGATAAGGTACTTATCAAAATCCCAGCAACAATGGCTGTGATTAACCCAGCAGCAGCTGTTGCCCCACTTGAGACACCAAATGCCAAGGCTAACGGAATAGCAACTGCAGCTACCGTTAAACCTGCCATAAAATCTTTAGCTAATTTTGTTGCATTATAACCTTTAAACTCGTTTTTTAATATTGAAATATAATTTGATATCATCATCATGCTCCTATTTATGTTATACATAAAAGCATAACATAAACCTTATATATAAATAAACAAGTAAACGTTTTCCAAATAAAAATGGTTAAATCTTTATAAGATTCAACCATTTTGTATAACTTTTTTCTATTAACGAACAACCATAACTGAAACGGGAGAATACTTAGCCACGTATGATGCTTGGCTACCTAAGTACTTACCAATCCCTTTAGTTATAGCTGATCCAACAACGACTAAATCAGGTTTAACGTCAGGAATAACATCTTTGACAATCGTTTCACCAGGTTCACCCTCAGCAAGAACAATGTGTACTTCCTTAACACCAGCATCTAATGCGCTTTGTTTATACTCTTGAAGTTGTTTTTCAACCTTCAAACGTTTTTCAGCTAATGTATCTTTTGTTAATACCTGAAAAACATTCAAATCATCCGACTCCAGAACAGTTACAATATGCAGCAGAGAATCATCATCTAAAGCATGACTAACCGCTTCTAAGAATGCTAATTGGGCATCTGCCGAATTATCGACGCCGACAAGAATGTTCTTATGCTTTGGTAACTCAAAACTTTTTTTCATATGAATTTCCTCCTTATTTTATAAAACTTCTTGGAAAAATTGAATGACTAAATTGAAGACTAATTGAACATTTAAAATAGTTAACCCGATTGCGGCTGCCCAACCAATAATTGATACCCAAAGTGGATTAACGAATCGTTCACCCATATATTTTTTAGAAGATGTAAACCAGATTAATGGAATCATCGTAAATGGTAAGGCTACTGATAAGAACACTTGTGAATAAACAAGTAAATTATCTAATACGCCTTCTGTCCCACCCCAAATGATTGCGGCAATCATAACGGGGATAACTGCTATGATACGTGTAACCAATCGACGGGCCCATAATGGCATTTTTAAATGTATGAAACCTTCCATTATAATTTGACCAGTCAAGGTTCCGGTAATCGTTGCATTTTGCCCAGAAGCCAGTAAAGCTACGGCAAATAAAGTTGAAAGTACAGGTGATGCAATCCCTTTGGCAATTGTATTATCACTTAATGCACGGTATAAATCACCGAATGCTTGTAATTGATCTGCATGTCCAAAGAATAAAGCAGCCCCCAAAAGTAAAAGTAAACTGTTAACAATTGTTGCGCCAAATAATTGGATATTTGAATCCCAAGTTGTAAAGCGCACAACTTTTGCAACTTCTTCTTCATCAGTTGAATCGTACTGACGTGTTTGTGCAATTGAAGAGTGAAGGTACAAGTTATGAGGCATTACTGTTGCACCAATAATACCTAAAGCTAATGTTAATTGATCATGGTTCATAACGATTGATGCTCTTGGTAAAATACCACCCATGATACCTGCTAAACTTGGTTTTGATAAGGCAACTAAGTAAAGGAAAATAATTAAAATTGATGCAATCAATGTTGCAACAATCGCTTCAATTGTTCTAAATCCTAATTTTGTTAATAATAATAGTAAGAAAACATCTAATATAGTTATCATAACGCCGACTGTTAATGGAATTCCAAAAAGTAATTGTAAAGCAATCGCTCCACCAATTACTTCGGCTATATCTGTTGCCATAATTGCTAATTCTGTCATGATCCATAATAAAAATCCAACCGGTTTATTAGTATGATCACGAATTGCTTGTGCTAAATCCATTCTTGTTACGACACCTAACTTAGCAGCCATATATTGCATTAACATAGCGATAAGTCCGGAGAAAATAACGACTGATAATAGTAAGTAACGGTATTGTGCACCACCGACAATTGATGTAATCCAGTTACCTGGATCCATGTAACCAACAGCGACTAATGCACCTGGTCCACTAAAAGCCCATAAAGTTCGTAAAAATCCGGCACTTTTTGGAACTTCTACTGATCCATTTACTTCTTCCAAACTAGCACTATTTGTTGTGGTAGTCATTTTTGGTTCTTGTACTTCTTTCGACATTTTTTACCACTCCTTTAAATTCTTTTCTTCTCAATTCCTTATTATACTCAAACTTTATACATTGTAAACAAAAAGTTTAGGCTAACCTTAAATCATTTTACCAGTTATTAAATATTGCTATATTTCCAAAAAAAGACTGCTGATATCTATTTGATATCAACAGTCTTTAGCTATTTAATAAAAATTTCTTTTGTTATCATAATACCTACTTCACAAAAATATAATGAGCGGCTTTATAACTAATATTTCTAACCTCACCAGTATTTTCTAATTTGATTTCAACTGGACCTTCAAAAGGCGCATGAGAAACAACTGTTAATTTATCACCAATGTGTAATTCTAAATCATCTAAATAAGTTAACAAATCATGATTATCAATGAATCGTTCAATCACAACTTTAGTGTTATCTTCTACTGCTTCTAAAACGAGATGGCTATCTTCCTCATAGTTACCTTCTTTGTCAGGTATCACACCGCCATGAGGACAGTGTGTTGGATGACCCAAGAATTCACTCAAATGATCAAGCAAGTACTCACTTGTCACATGTTCAAGTAACTCTGATTCACCGTCAACATCTTGTAGTTTATAATTTAATTTATAAACTAAGAAGCATTCCCATAAACGATGCTTACGAACTAAATCTTCTGCCAATAATATCCCAGGTTTCGTTAACGAAATCCCTGCGTATGGCGTATGTTCTACTAACTCTTCTTTAACTAGTTTATTGACCATTTCTGTAACTGATCCGGCCGCAATGTTCAGACTAAGCGCAATCTGTTTATTCGATATTTTCTTTTGCGTACCGCCTAATTCAAAAATAATTTTTAAATAATCTTCCTTCATAGGTGTCATATTCGATCTTTCATTTTTTGTCATTAGTTAATCAATTCACTTCCATTTTCTTAATAATAGATTTATTATATCAGAATAACGATTGAATTGTAACTTATTTTTTAGGAATACCTAACCTTTCATTTTAAAATACCTAAATGTAAGCTAAAAATCATAATTCACTGCATTAAAATAGGATTCAAGCATTTGTTTTAAGAAATGTCTTGAATCCTATCTTTTTGTAGAAGGAAAGCCGAAACCCGTGTTACCGAGAGTCGATTTTACTTGATTATTAATATATTTCGCCTCTATATCTTTATACTTATTTAGTTCTGTGAAGTCGCTTTTATATGTTTTGAATCATATATTATCGAACGACGCCCTTTGAGCGATTTGTTATCCATTCGATTTCAAACGTTTCTCCAAGACCAAATACCTCTAAATCCAATTATTCGTTCTACTACAACTTAAATCATCAAAATTCGATATCTTGATTTGCTTTTTAATGCTCAAGACCGGCACCGTTTTAATACGCCTTACTTGACATCTCTCAACGTCATTAACTTGCCGTACATTGGAAACTTAAACCATCATCTTAATTGATGTGTCCTGATTTGCTTTTAAGCGCTCAAGACTAGCACCGTTTTAAAACCTTGTTCGACGTCTCACGACGTTCACACTACCAAAATTCTAAATTCATCGGAGTAAACATCATCTAACTTGATGTGTCTTGATTTGCTTTTTAATGCTCAAGACCGGCACCGTTTTAATACGCCTTGCTTGACATCTCTCAACGTCATTAACTTGTGTTACATTTTTCAACTATCTTCAGTACTAAACATTGTCCAACTAACTTCGTTTTTAAAAACCATTAAGTGAGTTTAAAAAAGTGACTTCAGTTTTATTTTGTTCAGGGATTTCGATAGCCTTCCTTGCTACAAATTAAGTATAACACAAATGTAAACGGTTGCAACCTTTTTATGATTTTATTTTATAATTCTTTTTATTAAACATCTCTGAGTTCAAAACGTGTCCCTTTTTCATCTATTACCGCAAATAAACGCTGCTTTTTGGAGTCATCAAAATAGCCCATATCAAAAACTGTTTTATTTCCTTGTTTACCAACATCTGAAACACGATCAATCAAAAAGTGTTTAAATTGTCTAAAAATATCCATTTTTCCGTTAACGTGTTCAATCGCCGCAACCAATGTGTATCCTTCATCTAACTCTTCTTTTATAAGACTGACTTTTATGACCATATCTAAACGATATTCTCGCGACTTTGCCTTCTCATCTGAAATACTTTCAATATAGCCTTTTTGTTCCCAATATCTTAACTGTCGTGTTGAAACACCTGTCATTTTACTGATTTCACTAATACCGACAATTAACTTATCTTGCTTCATAAGATTGGCTAATGGATTATTATTCACTGTAAGTACCTTCTATCTCTAGTTTTCTAAATACTTTTGAAATTTTTTATCGATTTCTGGCAGACTTTTCTGTAATGATTTTGACTGGTTTTGTGTCCCCTCAGCCATTAACTTCAAGTAAGTAAATAAAATTTGACTAGCGTCTTTATGATATTTACTACCAAGTTCACTCGCAAATGTATATCGTTCATCCGTTAGTAATTTTGAAAATAAAGTTTCTTTTGCCATCTAGGCTCCTTCGATTGTTTTTATCATTGTGTGATGTGGAATTCCTGCGTCCATAAAGCCTTCACCTTCAACCTCATATCCTAGTTTCAAATAAAAATTTTGGGCTTGATCTTGTGCACCTAAGGTTAAGTATTTAATTCCGTAGACTGTTGAAAATCCTTCAATAAACGTTAGGATATCTGTTGCTAAATGTTGTCCACGAGCCGCTTTCAATGTTGCAACTCGCTGGACATGCCACGTTTCAGAGTCTTCGCTAAGTACACGTGCTGTCACAACAGGTTCTTCATCTTTATAACCCACAAAATGAATAGCTTCTGATTCGTTTTCAATTTCCAATTCCATTGGCACATTCTGTTCTCCAACAAAAACCGTTTTTCTAATTGATAATGCATCCTTATATATTTGACTACTTATATCTCTAGTTGATTTCACTATGAACATTTGCTCATCCTCAGCTTTCTTAGTTATCTTCGCATATAGCTTACCATAACTTGCTTTAAATTTGAACGTCAAGACCCGGTAGCTTATAATGAAAGCAAATAACTTACTATGCAAAGGAAACCACTAATGAAAAAATACGGTATATTAATAACCATCTTATTGATTTTAGGATTAGGTATTGGCTTTTTACTATTGCATAACAGTATACCTAAATCGGTAGAAACAGAGAAAAGTATTTCACAAACACCAACCTTATACATTCATGGATACGGCGGTACAGCTAACTCAACTAACGACATGATTGCCTCAGCAGAAAAATCTGGTAAGGCAAAAAAAGTTCTAACAGCAACCGTCTCTTCAACTGGTGATGTCACTTATACGGGTAGATGGAAATATACTGAAAAAAATCCAATTGTTCAAGTTATATTTGCGCGTAGTGATGCTCAAATTCCTGAAGAGGGCAGATGGATTGGTAAGATAACTGATTATTTAAAAGCATCATACGATATTAAAAAAATCAATCTTGTTACACATTCAATGGGTGGCTCATCTGCAATGTACTGGGCTGAATCTGTCAGAAAAAAATCTTCTCCTATCCTAAATAAATTTGTTCCAATTGCTGGTCCAATTAATGGGGTCCTCGGAATGGACGAAAAAGCCAATAAAAATTACTTCTTGAAAAATGACGAACCTGCTATTAAAACAGCAAACTACCAAAGTTACTATAGCAAACGAAAAAATTTCCCATCAACCGCAAAAGTCTTTGTTATTTATGGCGATGTGAATGATGGCTCAAATTCTGATACATCTGTCAGCATTGCTTCTGCCCGTTCAATGAACTATCTATTAAAAGGCCAAGTAAAATCGTATGACGAGCTTAAAATTACTGGTGAAGATGCACAACATAGTAAACTTCATAGAAATTTACAGGTTGATAAAGCTGTTATCCAATTCCTTTGGGGTAAATAGAACTATACGAAATATTAATTTTGTGCTATGATTAAGTTATGCGATGAGTCGAGTAAAATCAGACAACTTCGGTTGTTCCGCTGCGGCGGCTAGTGATTAGTTCGAAAATGGGGCATTTTTTACCTACCGCATTGTAGGTATGTCTGATTGTCACTGTTTTGTGGAATTCATACAATCTATTTACTTCGGTAAGTACCATAACAGGAAAGCATCAACTTCGGTTGGTGCTTTTTTTGTGCAGATAAATAGCCTTAGAAAATTACTTTCCAAGGCTATTATCACTATTTTTGAATTCTTATTGCTTCAACATCAAACACTTTATCAATCCAAGATTCATAAAATGGTGCTTCATGACTGACCAATAAAACATTTCCAGGAAAACGTCGGACTGCCTTTTGTAGCGCGTCTTTTGTATCATCATCCAAGTGATTAGTTGGTTCATCCAAAATTAAAAAGTTACTTGGTTTCAATTCAACTAAACTCAACTTAACTTTCATTTGTTCCCCACCACTCAAAATATTAATAGGTTTCATTGTATTCGCAGCATTAATCCCTGATTTAGCCAATCGGCGACGAATCGTTTTAGGTTCCAATTCAGGGTATTCATCTTGAATAATTTGAAGAGGTGTCATTTCTTTATTATCCCAAATTAAATCTTGATCAAAATAATTAACAACAACAGAATCAGAAAATTCAGCAGTTCCACCAAACGTTGGAATTAACTTCAAAATTGACTTAATCATTGTTGATTTACCAATTCCGTTAAATCCCTTTAAGACAACTTTTTCTTGATGTGATAATGAAAAAGTTACTGGTGATAGTAATGGCGTTTTATAACCAACTGATAAATTTTTAACGGCAAGCGTTGATGCGGATCCAGTATCTAGATAAGGAAAATCAAATTTACCTTTTACAGTATCACTTGGCGGTGTCACACGCTCAATTTTATCTAATCTTTTTTGTCTAGACTTAGCCATTGTGGCACGCGTTCCAGCTTTATTCTTTCGAATATAAGCCTCATCTTTTTCAATTTGAAGGCGTTGTTTCTGGAAAGCTTTTAGTTGCGCTTCTTTTTTAGCTTCTTTTTGCTTAATAGCTGATTTAAAATTCCCACGATATTTTGTGATTTTACCGAATGCAACATCAATAATTGTATTCGTGACATTTTGTAAAAATTCAAAATCATGAGAAATAACCATGAAACAGCCTTCAAATTGATTTAAATACTCAGTTAACCAATCAATATGTTCCGTATCTAAATAATTAGTTGGTTCATCTAATAAAATAACTTCAGGATTTTCCAATAATAATTTAGCTAAGATAATCTTAGATCTCTGACCACCACTTAATTCACTAACTTGATGGTCTTTTTCAATTGCATCTAATCCTAAACCAGTTCGAACACGGTCAATTTCTGTATCGATATCATAAAAATTTTTTGCCTCAAGTTCTTCTTGATATCTACCCGCTTTTTCCAACAACTTCTCGTCCATATTTTCAGCATAATCCGTATAGGCCTGCGTTTGTTTTTCACTAATATCATATAAACGTTGAAATGCTGTCTTCAAAAACTCAATAACCGTAATGCCTTCCGCAACTTCAGCATATTGATCTAAATAGCCAATTGTCGCACTTTTTTTCCATTTGATTTCGCCTTCATCAGGTAATTCTTGTCCAGTAATAATTTTGATTAATGTACTTTTACCAGCACCATTTTGACCAATGATACCCATATGATCCTCAGTGTTTAATTCAAAATGAGCATCCTCATATAATTGCTTATCCGCAAATTGATGGGAAAGTTGGCGAACTTCTAAAACTCCCATTGTAATCCTTCTTTCTAAAGACTAGTTATCATTGTTAACTTCCAATATTGCATTAAATACTTCTTGTGGTAATTCCATTTCAGCCTTAGAGCCCAATCGTTTATTAGCGCTTTGACGGCGTAGCATATCTTGTTTGGCAGCATTCTTTTTATCACTACTTGTTGTTGCGCTCTTACGAAGAGGCGGTACATTTGCACGCGAAATAGCTTTATTTTCGATAACTGCTTGTACTGGCATTGGGAATAATTTACGTGGAATTGAATATTTCAATTGCTCAACTAATTTCTGACCAATTTCCACAGCATCTTGTCTATGCACAACAAACCCTAGTGCATCGACTGTTGCATAGTTAACTAAAACGTCCATTTTAACAACGTCTGCTGTTTGATATCCTTTAAATTGCGTTTCCATTGTTGCATAGCCATGTGATAATGATTTTAATTGATTGAAGAAATCATAGGCAATTTCAGACGTTGGTAACGCATAATTCAATTCAGTTTGACCAGAATTGTATGACATATCTTGGAAAATACCTTTACGTTTTTCAGCTAATTTCATGATATCGCCCACTTGTTCATCTGGCACGGTCATATGAACATCTAAAAATGGTTCTTCAACATGATCAATTTCAGAAAAATTAGGGAATTGGACAGGATTATCAACAACAACTTCTTTACCATTTTTCAAAATAACGTGGTACGTAACATTAGGCGTCGTTGTTAACACCCCTAATTGGTATTCTTTTTCGAGACGTTCACGAATAATACTTAAATGTAACATCCCTAAGAATCCACATCTAAATCCTAGTCCTAAAGCATCTGACTTTTCTTCTTTATAATGGAAAGATGAGTCATTTAAAGCTAATTTTTGAATAGCTGATTTTAATTCTTTATAGTTATTATCTTTAGGATAAAATCCAGCAAAAACCATTGATTCTGATTCTTTATATCCAGGAAGTGCTTCTGGTGTCGGGTTACTTTGAGAAGTTAACGTATCCCCAATTTTAACTAGTTGAGGATCTTTTAGCCCTGTAATAACATAGCCAACATCCCCGGCATGTAGACTATCAACAGCCACCATGTCAGGTTTAAAAATACCTGCTTCTACTACTTGGAAATCAGTCGTTTGTTGCATAAATCGAAGTAAATTATTAGCTTTAAATTCACCATCAAAGACACGAATATAAGCCACAATTCCTTTAAATGCATCAAAATGTGAATCAAAAACTAATGCTTTAAGTGGTGCTTCAATATCACCGATTGGTTTTGGAATACGGTCTTTAATAGCCTCTAGAACCAAATCAACACCAATCCCAGTTTTAGCTGATATTAATAACATTTCGTCTTCATCAACGTCAGCTAATTCCATCAATTGAATTTTAGTTTCTTCAACATCAGCATTAGGATGATCAATCTTATTGATTACTGGAATAATTTTTAAGTTGTTTTCTTTAGCTAAACGGTAATTTGCAACCGTCTGTGCTTGCACACCTTGAGTGGCGTCCACCAATAAAATAGCCCCATCACTAGCAGCTAAACTTTTCGAAACTTCATATGAAAAATCAACGTGTCCCGGTGTATCAATAAAATTATATTCGTAAGTTTCACCATTAGTAGCTGTATAGTAACTACGAACCGTTCGTGATTTAACTGTAATCCCGTGTTCTTGTTCAACAGCCATTGAATCTAACAATTGACTAGACATCTCACGTTCACTGACAGTTTGTGTTTCTTCCATAATTCGATCAGCTAAAGTTGATTTACCATGATCAATATGGGCAATAATTGAAAAATTTCTAATTTGTGATTGTTTCATTATGATTAAACCTCATTTTCTAAATAATCATCTACTGTTTTAGAGTCTTTTTTATTATACGCTAAATTATCAACGTCGTAAGAAGAAGATTAAAAGCCGGTAAGAATGCCCAAGTATTTTAAAAACGAAAAAATAATGAACACAAATTTAACTAAGGTCAAATTCAGCTCATTATTTTTAATTTAAATAGTACCGTTTGCAAATTGGCTATTATATAAATCAGCATAAAACCCGTTTTTAGCAATCAAAGCATCATGATTTCCAGTTTCAATAATTGAGCCATTATCCATTACAATAATATTATCCGCATCACGAATCGTTGATAGACGATGCGCCACAACGAAACTTGTTCGGCTATCTAATAAGGTATCCATCGCTTTTTGAATCAAAACTTCAGTTCGTGTATCAACTGAACTCGTTGCTTCATCTAAAATTAAAATTTCTGGGTCAGCCAAAAATGCACGAGCAATCGTTAACAATTGACGTTGTCCTTGTGAAATATTTGAAGCGTCTTCATTCAGAACAGTTTGATAACCATCTGGTAATTGACGAACAAATGTATCAACATGAGCGGCTTTTGCTGCAGCATAAACCTCTTCATCCGTTGCATTTTCACGACCATATTGAATATTTTCCATAATAGTACCTGTAAATAACCAAGTATCTTGAAGCACCATCGAGATTGACTTACGTAAATCTTCTCGTTTCAAATTCTTAGTATCGACACCATTTAGTCGGATTGATCCCGCTGAGACATCATAAAAGCGTTCAATTAAGTTAATAATCGTTGTCTTTCCAGCACCTGTAGGTCCAACAATTGCTACCTTTTGTCCTTCGTTAACATCCAAATTATAATCTGTCATCAAAAGCTTCTTATCTGAGTAACCAAATTGAACATGATCAAAGGAAATTTTATTACCATTATCAGCAATTGGTAAGTCATCGTTACTTTCATCTTTCAATTCTTCTTCATCTAAGATTTCAAAAATTCGTTCTGCAGAAGCTACAGTTGCTTGAATCGTATTAGATAAGTTGGCAATTTGAGTGATTGGTTGTGAGAATTGGTTCACATATTGTAAAAAGGCTTGGACGTTACCTAAAGTAATTGTTCCTTGTGAAACCTTAATTCCACCAACAATTGCCACAAAGACATAGCCAATATTTTTAATAAAGTTCATTGCTGGCATAATTAATCCAGAAATAAATTGTGCTTTCCATGAACTTTTATAATAATCATTATTCTGTTTTTCAAAAATATCAATATTTTTTTCTTCTTTATTAAAAGTCTTAACAACCGTATGACCCGCATACGTTTCTTCCACTTGATTGTTCAAAAGTCCTAAACTCTTTTGTTGTCCAGCAAAGAACTTTTGCGAACGAGGCGCAATTAATGAGACAACAACCAAACTCAAAGGAACAATAATCAAAGCAATTAACGTTAATTGCCAACTAATTGAAAACATCATATAGAGAACACTGACAAAGGTCACAACACTTGTTACTAACTGTGTAAAACTTTGTTGTAACGTTCCAGAAATGTTATCCACATCATTTACAGCACGAGACATAATATCACCATTTGGATGTGTATCGTAGTAAGAAACAGGCACGCGTTCCATTTTAGCCTTAATATCTTTACGAAGTGCGTACACCGTTTTTTGAGAAATATTAGTCATGATTAATTGCTGCACAAAACTGAAAAGTGCAGACGCAATATACATAATACCAACTGTAAGTAAGATATTCTTAATTGCATCAAAATTAATTGGCAACGAGGTTACTTTCTGCCCCTGTTTCATTTGAGTGAATCCTTTAGTTACCCCAGAGAAAATCTCGGTTGTTGCGCGTCCTAAAATTTTAGGAGAAACCGCCTGGAAAATTACAGATATAATGGCTAGCACTAATACTATCCCTATTGAAATTAACCATGGTGACATGTATTTCGCTAAACGCCCAATTGTTTTCCAAAAGTTCTTAGGCTTTTCAACTGGTCGTCCAATATTGCCATGTCCACCTCGACCGCCCCGCATAGGTTGCGTTGCTTGTTTTGACTTATTATCTGCCATTACTCTGCATCCCCCTCTCTGATTTGTGACTGCATAATTTCTTGATAGGTTTCATTCGTGGCTTTCAATTCTTCATGAGTCCCTTTACCAACGATTTTTCCACCATCGATAACTAAGATTAAATCGGCACTTGTCACACTAGAAATCCGTTGTGCCACAATTACGACAACACTATCTTTGATGCTTTCATCCGTTTTAAGTGAGCCACGTAATTTAGCATCTGTTTTAAAATCAAGCGCTGAGAATGAATCATCAAACAAGTAAACAGAAGCTTTTTTAACTAATGCTCTTGCAATTGCAAGTCGTTGCTTTTGGCCACCAGAGAAGTTATCTCCACCTTGTTCAACTATGCCGTCTAAGCCATCCGCTGATTCTTCAACAAACGATTTAGCTTGTGCTATTTCTAGCGCATGCCACAACTCATCATCTGTTGCCGTTTCATTTCCAAACTGTAGATTACTTCGGATTGTTCCTCTAAAAAGAACTGTCTTTTGTTGAACAAGAGAAATTTGGTCGTGTAAGCTTACTTGGGTTAACTCATAAATTGATTTACCATCAATTTTAATATCGCCCGACTCAACATCAAACAATCGTGGAATTAAATTAATTAACGTTGACTTACCAGATCCAGTACCACCAATAATCGCAATCGTTTGACCCGCCTTTGCTTCAAAGTTAATATCTGTTAGGGCTTCTTTTTCAGCACCCGTATACCGGAAATTAACTTTATCAAATGACAATTGACTTGCTCCTACTTTACTACGATCAACTGTAATTGCATCAGGTTGGTCTTTTATCGAATTCTTCGTATCTAAAACTTCGTTGATACGTGCTGCAGCAGCTTGCGCACGAGGTAACATGACAAATACCATCGATAACATCATAAAACTTGATAAAATTTGCATTGCATACGTCATAAACGCAACTAGATTACCCACTTGCATCGACATATCTCCAATTAAATGACCACCATACCAGATAATTGCGATATTGGTTGCACTAAGAACTAAAGTCATCATGGGGAACATTAGCGCCGTAATTGAAAATACTTTACGGGCATTATCTGTATATTCTTTATTCACACGATCAAAACGATTTTGTTCATATTTATCTTGGTTAAATGCGCGAATAACACGAACACCTGTTAAACCTTCACGAAAGACAAGATTAATATGATCAATTCTTTTTTGTAACGTTTTGAACAGCGGCACTGCAAAATACATAACTGAAGCAATTAATATAATTAAAATTGGAACAGCTACTAAAAAAATCACGGTTAATTCTTTTTGTTTGTTATAAGCTAAAATACTAGCACCAATCAACATAATAGGCGCTTGGATCATCATTCTTAACATCATAACGGTAACGTTTTGAATTTGTAGAACATCAGTTGATGTTCTTGTAATTAAACTTGAATTTCCAATTTGATCAAATTCATGACTTGAAAAATTAAGTACTTTTTTGTAAATATGACTTCTTAATCTAAGTCCTAATTTTTGCGCTAAGCGTGAAGCGATAAAGACATTACCAACTGCCGCAACAATACCAATAGCTGCTACGCCTAACATGACATAACCCACCTGCCAGATATACGCAACATCGCCTTGTGAGACACCTTTATTAATCATGTCTGATGTTAATGTTGGTAAATATAAATCGCAGATAACTTGGACAATCATAAATATAAATGCACCAAACATTGCCCAAACGCTAACGCGATTTTTCATTACTTTTATCATTTATTTTTATTCCTTCCTTTTTGAAACACCAATAGCTACCCAGTTAGCCATTGTTTCATATTCTTTTTGTAACTCTTCAACAGGTATTTCAATACCTTCTCTTTGTTTTGAAAAATAATCATTAATAGTTTTCATAAATGGACTCATTAAAGAAAACATAAGTAAACTAATTTCTTCATCTGAGGAAATGGTTAGTAAAGACCGATCAATTTCACTCATAATATCAAAATCTGCTTTTAAATTTTGATGAAATGGTCCACCAAAATGTGGCTGTTTCCCACTATGATGCGGGTGGTGAGGATGATGTGGCTGCATCCGACTACTCATTTTAAAGTCCATTCGGACAAAGGCGTTTTTAAAAAATGCAGCATCTTCTCCGGACACTGTATTCGCAATCGTTTCTGAAAAAAAGGTCTTCATAGTCGTCACGACATCACCTTGATTTCGTTTTAATAATTCACCAAATCTTTTAGTTTGATTCTGTCGAATAGTATCAAAATAATAAAAGTATAAATCTTCTTTATTTTCGAAATATTGGTAAAAACTCCCTCGCGGAATATCTGCAATTTTTATGATATTACTAATTGATGCTTCAAACAGGGGTACTCTTGAGAACTCTTCTTTAGCAGCATCCAATATCCGTTGTTGCTTATCTTCATCTAAATTAAAATACGTTTTTTTAGGCATATTTTCTCCTTTATACAAAAAATGACAAGCTGTCATGTGACAACTTGTCATGTTACTAGTCTTTATTTAAAAATGCAACTTTATTTACTTATTCTTTTCTTAAAGATTCAACTGGATCAAGTTTTGATGCTCTGTTTGCTGGTAAGAAACTAGCAACCATACTAATCAAGACACTGATTAAAATACCAGAGAATACATAACTAGCTGTAACTTTAACAATCGTAACATCGAATGTTGCAACTGAGAATGCATTTAACCCAAAGGCTAAAATATACGTTACGCCAACACCAATTAAGCCAGATGCTAATCCAATTAGGAACGCTTCGGAAACAAATATACGGCGAATATCCTTACGACGTGCTCCTAAAGCTTTCATAACACCGATTTCTTTTGTTCTTTCAACAACAGATATATTTAGAACCACTAATATCATAATTGCAGAAACGAGCAATGATATCGCAGCTACGGCCGTTAAAACGTCTGTCAAAATATCTAACATTTGAGTAAACATTTCTGACATTTTTTCTTGAATTGAACCTGTGTAACCCAATGATTTAACTTTAGCTTTTATACCTGCCGTATTAGCCTTATCGTTTGTATGAAGATAAACAACATTTGGTTTAATTGTTTCATTATTATCTTCAACTAATTGTTGTAAGTCAGCGTAATTCAAGTAAACTAAACTGCTTGAACTGCTACTTCCAGATGCTTCATAAATTCCGGCAACTTTGAACGTTTTCTTAATCGTTTTTTCGTTATAAACAATCGCAATTTTAACTTGTTTACCAACAATGTTCTTGCCTAATGAATCTGCAGTTGTTTTATCTAATAAAATGCCATCCTTACCTGGTTTAGTACCCTTGGTAATGTTTGATTTTGTAATACCTGAGTTCATTGTACCCAACTGCATCAAACTAGCTTTTTTATCCTTATATGAAACTGTATTTGTACCTAGTGAAATTGCTGTATAACCCTTTTGTAGCTCATTCACATGTTTAATATTTGTTAACTTATTAATATCTTTTTTAGAAAATGATCCTGTCTGACCAGTAATTGCAGCCATTTGACTTTGTTGTTCTTTAGCTTGCGCTGCTTGGGCTTGAGAACCAGCAGCTGGTGTTGCTGTTTTAGAACTACTACTTGAAGAACTTGTTTTTGCCTTCATATGAACTTCAGTCACATTGGGATTCACGTAGCTAGTCATCGTATCCTTTATATAACTTGTTACCCCTTTTCCAAGCGATAACATTAAAACAACAGACATAATCCCAATACTTGAGCCAATAGCAACAAGTAAATTACGAGAAAATTTAGCTTTCATATTAAGTGCAGCTAATCGAATTGCAGACCATAGACTTAAATTCTTAGGCGTTTCGCCTTTAAATTCATCTTCATTAGTATGCAACTCTAATTGTTCTTGTTCGGAATCAGAAATAATTGCACCATTATCAATTCGTACAACACGACTTGAATATGCCGCAACGCGATCTGAATGAGTAACCATTAAAACTAATTTACCACGCTTTGCGATATCTTTGATAATTTCTAAGACAGCATCAGTTGTCTCTGAATCCAAAGCACCTGTTGGTTCATCAGCAATAATGACATCAGGATCATTCATTAAGGCACGTGCAATAGCAACACGTTGTTTTTGCCCACCAGATATTTGATCTGGCTTCTTTGTCATATGATCTTGTAACCCAACGTCTGTTAATAATTTTTTAGCACGTTTGACACGTACTGATTTATCAACATTTGAAAGCGTCATTGCCATAGCAACGTTATCAATCAAACTTAAATGAGGAATTAAATTAAAATTTTGAAAAATGAATCCAATACTCTTCTTATGAAAGTTAACAAGTTCTTTTTCAGAAAAATCACCAATATTTTCACCATTATACGTAATTTCGCCATCAAAATTTGAATCCAATCCACCTATTAAGTTCATTAATGTTGATTTACCACTTCCGGATTCACCAACTATTGAAACTAATTCTCCTTTGTCAAAAGAAGCATTAATGTCTTTTAAAGCCTTGAATGTCGTACCACCAGCCATATTATACGTTTTTGAAACGTTTTTTATTTCTAGAATCAATTTGTCTCCCCCTATTTCCGTTTTTATGACAGACTGTCATAATGAGCTGGTTTTTATTATAGATAATCACACTCACAAAAGCAAAGTATTTCGCTCCACCTTTACCCATTCTTTACAATTTCAGGTGTAAATCATTACACGATTCATACAGAACCATAACATTTAACTGATATTATGAAGTTGTTCTTAAATACGAATACAAAATAAAAGGGGAAGTTAATTATGAGAAAGAAAACAGCAATTATTTCGATAGCAGCAATGGGTCTTTTATTGTTGGCAGGATGTGGTAAATCATCATCTTCTTCAGATGATTCATCAAAAATTACAGGTAAAATTACTATTGTTGGATCAACTGCTTTACAACCTTTAGTTGAACAAGCAGCTGAAACCTATCAAGCAGATAATTCAGGTTTAACAATTGGCGTGCAAGGTGGTGGCTCAGGTACTGGTTTAAGCCAAGTTTCTACAGGTGCTGTTACCGTTGGTAATTCTGACATTTTTGCAGAACAAAAAGACGGCGTAGATGCTAAAAAGATTGTTGATCACAAAGTTGCCGTTGTTGGTATTGCACCTGTTGTCAACAAAGATACAAAAGTAACTAACCTCTCAAAAGCACAACTTGCTAACATTTTCTTAGGTAAGACAACAAACTGGAAAGAACTTGGCGGAGCAGACCAAGCGATTGTTGTCATTAATCGTGCTTCTGGTTCGGGTACACGTACCGTATTTGATAGTAGTATCCTTCCAAATAAAACAGCTAAACAAACACAAGAACAAGATTCAAACGGTACAGTTCAAAAAATGGTATCTTCAACACCAGGTGCCATCAGCTACTTAGCATTCTCGTACTTAAAAGATAACATCCAAGCATTATCTATTGATAACGTTAAACCAACATCAAAAAATGTTGAAACAAACAATTGGAAAATTTGGTCATACGAACATATGTATACTAAAGGTTCTCCTAACTACGCAACAGCTAAATTTATTGGTTATATTCAATCAGACAAAATTCAAAACGGCTTAATCAAGAAATTAGGTTATATCTCAATTTCAGATATGAAAGTTGAAAAAGACGCTAAGGGTACTATTGAAGAAATTAATAAATAGCTGTAAAAAATAGAACATTCAATACAAAAAGCTCATAATTATTAGATCTAAATCTAATAATTATGAGCTTTTTTATATTTAAATAGTGTTAAAGGTTATGAAATTTGTTTTATATTGGTATATTGCGCCAATCATATTAGCATCTCCATAAAAATAACATGTTTTTAAATTATACTTAAGGCCATCCGCACGTTTGGCAATGATTAATTGATTAATATATTTATTTAGTGTTTTAATCAAACCAGGTCTTTCAGATATAGCGCCTCCAATTAAAACAAGGTCAGGATCATACGATACAAGTAGATTAAACACTCCTACGGCTAAATGTTTATAAAAATCATCTACAATTTGGCATGCCTTATCATCACCAGAGTCAGATAAATCAAATAATTGTTTTCCGTTAATTTCACGATTATTTTCTGAAGAATACTGTTTGGCAAGATTTACTGGACTAACCAACTCACTGAAAGTACGATCATCATTTACATCTAAAATCATGTACCCAAATTCGCCACCAAATAGATTACTTCCGGCCTTTAATTTTTTATTCATTATTACAGAACCACCAACTCCAGATCCAATGATAATAGAAACAAAATCATCTACATCTTTAGCGTTTCCAATCCAATTCTCAGCTAATGCTGCACAATTAGCATCGTTTTGTATAGAAACTGGTACGCCTAAATATTGTTCCAACTCATCCCTAATCGGAAAATTGTGTATATAAGGGATGGCGCTAATCCCATGAATAATTCCATTTACCGTATCAACTGATCCTGGAGAACTAATGGCTATACCTTCAGCGTTCTGACAACTATTATATAAATTTTTAATTAAAGTTTTCATATCTTTCCACGTCTCAGGGGTCTCCCTCTTACCACGTGAAATGAACTGATTTTCTTTCCATTCTCCATACTTTACGGTTGTCCCACCAATATCAATTGCTAATATAGTTCCCATTGTTCTCCTTTTCAGTCATTCGACTAATATTTTTAGTATCTGATAATTATAATTTTTAATAAACGTATTAAATTAAAGAAGTTCTCATAGCACGTCTATAATGCGTCATTTTATACGGCGTTTTTTTTAATTGATTTATACATAGTTATAATTTCTTTAGCTAAATCAATATAACAGATACTCGTCATTAGCCAATCTTGCGAATGTATCAAATACAAATTAAGTTTCGTTTTTTCACCATTGGCCTCTTTTGTTAACAAAGTAGTTTGGATATTGTGCACCTTAGTTAACGCCTCTTGTGCTTGGTTCATAAAATCATCAGATTTAGAAAAATCAGACTGCTCAGCCATGCGGATTGCTTGAGCGGCAAATCCCTTCGCATTCCCCGATTCCATAATAATTCCCATTATTACAGTCATATCTTTATCATTCATATTTTTCATCCCCATTTCACTAAATTTATTTTATTCCGCAATTAAATTTACTGCTGTTTGTAATACTTTTTCACCGTTCATCATCCCATAATCTAGCATATCAATGACGTCCATAGGAATTCCAGCAGCATCAGTTTTACTTTTAATTTCTTCCTTCATATAACTGACCTGTGGCCCTAATAACAATACATCCGGATGAACACTTTCAATTTGATGGTCTACATCTGATGTTGATGTTGCAAATATTTCATAATCTTTTTTCTGCTTAGAAGCTGCCGCCTGCATTTTTGATACTAGTAGAGATGTAGACATACCAGCTGAACAAGCTAACATAATAATTTTTTTCTCCATGATTTTTTATTCCTTTCACTCTGCTTTATTATTTAATTCTTGCTCTTGTTCTTGATTACATAAATATTGATCATATTTTTTAGCGAATGGATAGTATCCGACAGCTGATATTACTAACGTTACCGCTTGCCATAAGGCCATCTTCCAACCTCCAATTAAAAATCCTGAAATAACTGCTGGCGTTGTCCAAGGTGCCGCAACACCATTTAAAGGTGGTACAATTCCGAAATAAATTACCCCATAAGTAGAGATTGCTACAATAACTGGTACCATGAAAAATGGTATAGCTAAAAATGGATTCATAACTAAAGGTAATCCGAAAAGAAAAGGCTCATTAATATTAAAAATAGCTGGAATAAGCTCAATTTTACCGATTGTTTTAAGCTGAACAGATTTAGCTGCAACTAGTGTGAAAATAACTAGTCCGATGGTTATTCCAGATCCCGTCAAGTTAATAAAATTATTATAAAATTCATTAGTAACAATATGTGCCCCGTTACCTAACGATAATTTACCAGCTTGATATAAAGCAGCGTTTCCAGAAGTATTAGGAATTAAGAAGGCTCCTGCAATTCCACCGACAATCAGTCCTCCGTGAACACCAAAGAACCAAAAGAATGATACTAAGAAGGCAATCAATATAGCCCCAATTAATGAATCTGATAGTCCTTGCATAGGTGCTGCTAACATCTTATAAATGAGATTTAACATATCTGTATTTAACACTGTCTTAATTAAAGCAAAGATTAACATAGTAACAGTTAATATAACACCAGATGGAATCATGGCAGTAAATTGATTAGCAACACTAGTTGGCACTTGTTCTGGGAGTGTTATTTTCCAACCAGCTTTAATCATTTTTGTATATGCCCAACCTACCAAAATACCTACAATAATTGCAGCCACCATTCCTTGACCGCTCAACCAACTAATGTTAATTACACCATTAACTGGCGACTGCATGAATGATTGAAGCGAATGAGGTAATTTGTCTATATTTTCTGTTATTGCAGAACCACTTAGGACCTCTTTACCAGCACTGTTAACAATACCTGCTCCATTTTTACCCATTACTCCGGCTAAAGGTGCGGCCACTTGGAGCATCTGTAACATCAAGAAAGATGATAATGCTGTCAATGCAGCGGGTAATGCCTCATATCCCTCATTACGAACATATACGTACGCGATACCAACTACCGCCCAGATAGATAAAATACCAAATGTTGTTGTATATGCTTGTGTGAAAAATGCTGACCAACCTGAATCTTTAAGCGCATCTGCAACACTTGGCACCGGGAAATTGGACAAAATTAAAAATATGGATCCTATAATAATAAAAGGTAATGCGTATACCATTCCATCTTGCAGAGCCCTTATAGGTTTTGTATTCACAAATTTCATAATTATAGGTAATAACTTATTCGTAATGAACGTGTTTGCTTTATTTTCAGTTTTATTTTCCATTATATTTTTTCTCCATTCTCTTCTAAGATATCCTTAAACCAATAATATGATTTTTTTGGAACTCTCTTCATATCTTTCAAATCATGATTTGTTCTATCAACAAAAACTGCACCATATCTTTTCTCCATGTCACCATGTGAACTAGGAATATCAATTAATCCCCAACCCAGATAGCCCACAACTTGAGCACCATCAATAAACATTGCATCCTTCATAGCCTTAATATGACTTTTATGATATTCAATTCGAGCATCATCTTGGATTATATTTGTGCTGTCCCTGTGCTCCTTGATGCCAATTCCATTTTCAATTGGAAATACAGGTAATCTATAACGATTATGCAAATCTGTAATTACATTTCGGAATCCTAAGGGATCAATATTCCATGACCACTCACTACTAGATAAATAAGTATTTTCTTCTACACTATAATTCATATATCTATTTGGTGCCTCGTCACTTGGAATTTTATCAGCATCCATGACCATTGTGCGATAGTAACTAAAGGAAATGAAATCAGATTTAATTTTATTTAAATATTGCTTATCTCTATCTTTAAAATCCATTTGAATATTATTCACTTCTATATATTTAAGTACTTCAGGAGAATATGATTGTCCGACAAATAACGAATTTAGATTTTCATAAATAAATTCATTTTGTTTTCTTACTGCAAAAGAATCTTTTGGATTAGTCGTTGCTGGATAAACTGGTGTATATGCCAACATACCTCCAATCTTAAGTTCTTTATATTGTTCATGAATATATTGTGCAATTTGTGCGTGAGCTATCATCGTATGATGGAATATGGTATACATATCGTCAATTGTTTTTTCCGTCTTGGTATATCCAGAAATATGAAATGTTTCATCAGTGAAGTATAGATTATGTTCATTAAATGTAATCCAATATTTAACTCTGTCTGAAAAATGATCAATAACGACTTTCCCAAACCTAACAAAAGCATCAACAGTTTTACGAGATAGAAATCCACTTTGCTTTTGGGCCAACGCTAACGGCATGTCAAAGTGATAGAGACAAACCATTGGCTCAATACCACGCTTAATCATCCCATCAATTAATCGGTCATAATACTCAAAACCTTTCTCGTTGATAGTTCCATCACCATCAGGTACTATTCGAGTCCACGATATCTGAATGCGATACATATTCATATTCATATCTGCAATTAAATCCAAATCTTCTTCATATCTGTTAAACTCATCAATCGCATCGTGCCAATCGGATACACCTTTATCTGAGTCACGGATATCATAAACTGATAGCCCTTTACCATCTGCCTGCCATGCTCCTTCTGTCTGCATACTTGATACAGAATTACCCCAATAAAAACCTTTAGGCATCTTATTTTCATTTATCATATATCAATCAACCCTTCTTCTAATAAATTATTTTTTAACTAAGAAATCGCTTTCATTTACTATTATATATCTTTTGTATAATAAAACAATACTTTTGTTATACAAAAGATATATGTTTTATTAAACTCTGGCTATCACTTATATAGAAAAGAGGGTAGTTGAGTGTTATAATTCGGTATTAACCGATTAATTAGTCATACTAAATATCGGTACAATATTCTCTAATTCTAAAATAGTTACATCATACCTATTTTTTTTGAGATCTAATTTTTAATAAGCAGAGTAATATACTTTTTAAAATCGCACCTAAAGTTTAAATAATACTAAATTTGACATTAAAATCTATGGGGGAACAGGGATTTATGAAAAAATATGAGTTAGTTAAAAATATAATTCGGGAACGAATACTTTCTAATATATATCCAAAAGGTAGCATTTTACCTGATCAAAAAGTATTATCTGCTAGCTTCGATGTCAGTTCAATAACCTTAAAGAAGGCGTTAGATGACTTAGCACGAGAAGGATTTATATTAAAAAAATCTGGTTTTGGAACAGTTGTTATAGGTCCCTCGACTCTTATCAATAGCGTTGATGCACCGGCAGATAATTTTGATGGATTAAGTAAACAAGAAGGACGGGACAGAATAACAAGTCACGTCATTAAGTTTGAAGTTGTATTCCCTCAAAAAGAGGTTCAAACTCATTTAAATATTAGTGCAGAAGAGCCAACATACCATATTATTAGACTCCGACTTTTAGATGGAAATCCTTTCATCTTGGAAGATACGTACATGCCTGTTAAATTAGTTCCAGGTTTATCAAAATCCGTACTGGAAACTTCCATATATAGTTATATTAAAAATACGTTAGGGTTAAATATGTCAGGTATGTCTAGAAAAATACAAGCCAGACAAGCCACTGAATTAGATATCAATTATTTAAACGTTGTTGAACAAACGCCAATATTAGAAGTAGAACAAATTGTTTGGCTTGTGAATGGTCACGCCATCGAGTACTCAAAATCAAGAAATGAATTTAATAAACGCTCTTATTTTGTTTTTGAATCAAATTAAACTGGCACACTTATGAACTAACTTACATTAAAAATAATTATCTGTACTTAATATATGTGGGTACGCAAAAAGGCATAATTCCAAAGTTATATTGGAATTACGCCTTTTTGCGTACAAAGTATTTAAATATTATTTTTATAAATTAGCATCCATGTTAAATATTATTTTTATAAATTAGCATCCATGTTAAATGTTAATTTAGATAATGTTAATCCTTCAGTAATGAATTGACCAATCATGTTCATCGTTCTTTCACGCATATCAGCAACAATTGCGTAATTTTGTTGTGTGAGGTAGTTTGTTAATTCATCCCCACTCATATCTGTAGATGCTGCATCAATATCAGCAACCATCGTCTTCAACTGTTGACGACATGCCTTTAAGTAATCAACATTTTCTTGAATAAAATGAGAATAATGTGATTCTGTTAACATCGAAACCGTACGATACATCCAATAAGCACTATTCATATCTAGTGTTAACGGTGTTTCGCTGTAACTTGGGTCTGTGTCTGTTGCATTCGTGTAGAATGGCACAAATGGTGCAAATGCTGGAACACCTAAACAGATCCACATTAATGCAGAATGTGCATCATCAACATTATTTCTCAATTGAAGAACGTGTGCATTTTGTGTTCTATTCATTGAAATAGGACGGAATCGTAAACGATCTTCATCAGCACCATGACCAAATGGATCATATTGTGTTTCATTGTAATGTGAACCTAAAATAGCAGTCACATCTTCAACACTGATTTTTTTATTTGCGTAACAAATGAATGGTAATTCACTTGAAGTTGGTTCTTGCTTAATTTCTGGATTCAAACAACGTTGACCATACCAGACACGAGGTGTGTTGTAATGACGATCTTTTTCTGTGTCTGTTCCAAAAATATGACGGAAGTTCCAGCCTGTTTTATCAGGGTTTAAATGATGCTCTTCTACATATTCACGGATACCGTCTGACCACATAAAGTTATCTGTATTATCAAAATCAATTTCTTGAATAGCAACTTGATTAGCTGCAACAGCATAAGCATCATCTGGAATACGTTGTGCAATCCAGTGATGTCCGGTAACAATTTCCATGTACCAAACATCATTTTTATCACTAAATAAGACACCATTTCCTTCAGGTGAACCGTATTTTGTAATTAAAGCCCCTAAATATTCAACACCATGTTTTGCTGATTTAATATAAGGTGCAACCATTGTTTGTAATGAATCTTCTGCTAAACCATTTTTAATTAAAGGATCGTATGCTAAAACACGTTCATTCGCATAGACACTTTCTGTTGCGCTCATTGCAACATTTTTTTCATTAATACTACTTTCATCAAAGACACCTTTGCTGGATACCTCAACATTAGGTGTTGCTGTCCAGCGATACCCATTTTCTGGTAATGGTGCAGTAAACCCATTTTTATTCGAAGTTAACGTTTCATGACGTCCGGTTACTGCAGGGTACATCAAGAATCGTTGTGGTGTAATAGGCAAAAACGTATCATCATTTCTAGCAATCATCGTTGAGCCATCAATTGTGGCCTTCTTACCAACTAAAATTGTTGTACATGCTTGTTCCATCATAAATAATTCACTCCTTCTCATTATTAAATACCCTTATAGTGTACAACTTTTATCTTCATATAAACATGCTATTTTTATATACTTTAAGAAACAGTTAAATCTAGTTTACAACTCTAGATGTAAATGCTAATATAAAGATATTACGTTAAGGGGGGTTATCATTTGAGCCAAAAAGTTCCATCATCTTTTTTAAATTGGCTAGATAGCTTAAAGAAAATTACATTACCTGATTGGCAAGATTTCCCGGAATTAGACCTTTATATGGATCAATCCGTGAAACTTGTTAATCAATACTTAGAGCCATTACACTTAATGCCTGTAACACCTACAATGGTCAATAATTACGTAAAAAAAGAAGTTATGTTTAAACCCATCAAAAAAAGATATCGCAAGGAACATTTAGCAGCAATCATTGTTATTACTGTTTTAAAATCTGCTTTTCCGTTAGATGTTATCAAGAATGGTATCGACCAAATTTTAGTCGATAACTCATCTGAAGATGCTTACATGAACTTCGCTTTAATTTTTAACGAACAACTTAAATCTTTAACCTTTGATACCAACTTAAAGCCCGTCACGACTGAAACAACAATCATTGAATTAGAACAACGAACGGCTGCAAGTGCCGTGATTAATCATATTATCAGTGAAAAATTAGTTATATTAATGAAGGAGGCCAATTAAATGATGAGTAAAGAAAAAATAGCAGTATTAGTAGATTCAGGTTCGGATATTCCTAAAGAATTTATGGAACAGGAACATATTTATATGGTCCCTATTTTAATTACATTCAGTGATGCAACTTACTTAGATCGTATCTCTATCTCACCTGCGGAAGTTTATGAACGTATGGAGACTGAGATTCCAACAACCGCAACGCCTTCAGGTGGCTCAATTAACGACGTTTTTGACCAAATTAAAGCCGATGGCTATACACATGTTATTGCAACAACGATCTCAAGCGGTTTGTCTGGTACTTATAATTCAATTAAAACATTCGCCAAATTATCATCATTAACTGTTGAAGTCATCGATACAAAAAATGTTGGTATTGGTGGTGGATTAGCTGGTATTTTAGCATCAAACTTAATTAAAGAAGGCAATTATTTTGACGAAATTGTCACAAAGGTTCAACTAGCGGTTGATAGAAGTAGTGTCTTTTTCTATTTACCAACCCTACACTATCTTCAAGTTGGTGGCCGTATTGGACGTGTCTCTGGTCTTATGGGGAATCTCTTAAACATCAAACCAATTATTTCATGTGATGAAAATGGTATTTATTATCCTATTGCAAAAGCTCGAGGCGAAAAAGCTGCACTAAAAAAATTATTATCACTCGTTGATGATAAGATTGGCGATTCTCTTCATTTCGATATAGCCGTTGCATATGGTAATAATGAGCCTTTAGCAGCAAGTATCTTCGAAACCTTAAAAACTAAGTATCCAAATGCTGAACATTTTTACTTTGGCGATGCATCACCTGCTCTTGGTGTTCATGCTGGCCCTGGTGTTATCGGTATTGGTGTTGAAATTTTAGACTAAAAATAAAGAAGCAAACCGATAAATACGGTTTGCTTCTTTATTTTTAGTCTAATTAGTTGCATACTTATTTTCAATTTGTTTAAGCATTTTTTTGAAATTTCTCTTCTTAAAGAAACTCATAAGAATACTCATGAAGGCATCATTCATTTGTTGCATCTTGCCTTTAGAAGTCATGACTTCTTTATAACTTAACAAACAACGTTTATCATCAATTACCTTAATATCGTAACTTACATCAAATTTATTACGATTGTTATCCGTTTGAAAATGATAACTTTCGTTTTCAACTATTTTTGTTACTTTTAAAGCAGCTGATTGTGTTTTTGAAAACTTTTTCGTGAACGCAAAACCCTCTAATTGATTTTTTGTTAATTTCTGACCTGTCTGATCTTTAATATCATATAGTACGGACTCCATAATTTGATCAAATAGATAATCTGCAGGCATTTTTAATTTCATTTCCATTTCCATCAGTCATTCGCCTCCATTTTTAGTCATTAAATCCATTTTGTTCTGTCATTTTTTTAAACCAGTAACCGCTCTTCTTAATTGTGCGTTTTGCTTCATTATCTAAATCAACACTAATAAATCCGTAACGGTTCTTGTAAGCATTTAACCATGACCAATTATCCATACATGTCCACATATGGTAGCCATGAACGTTACTACCTTCTTCAAGTGCCTTATGAACCCATTTCAAATGATCTTGAACAAATTCAATTCGATAATCATCATTAATTTGCCCATCTGCATTAATAAATCTGGCTTCATCTTCAACACCCATCCCATTTTCAGAGATGAAACAATCAATATTACCATAATTATCCTTAATATTGATTAGTGCATCATAAATTCCTTTTTCATAAATTTCCCAGCCACGATAAGGATTAACTTTTTTTCCAGGCATATCGTATACTGTATAAAAATCTTCAGGCATCCAGCCATTTTCACCTTCTGGTTCGGCTTTAATTATTTTCGCCGCTGCTCGCCTTGGTTGATAATAATTAACGCCTAATAAATCGATAGTATTTTCTTTAATAACATCTAAATCACTTTGATGATAGATTGGCATTAAGTCATATTCATGCAACCACTCAACAATATCTTGAGGGAAAGTGCCTTTAATTGCGGGATCTAAAAATGAACGATTAAAGAATCCATCAACAAATTTGGCTGCTTTAACATCTGCTGGATTTGTCTCATCTTTTGGATACGTTGGCATTAAATTTAAAATAATCCCAATTGTGCCACCTAAATTGAGTGAATGATACTTTTCAACTGCTTTAGCACTTGCCAATGCTTCATGATAAGCCACCTGGACACCATGCTTTAAATTACGTTCATCAGGTAAATGCCATCCATATAAATACCCACCCTCAACTGGAACAATCGGTTCATTTTGAGTAAACCATTTTTTAACGCGATCGCCAAATAATTTAAAACAAGTTTCTGCATAGTCCGTATACAAGTCTACAACTTCACGATTTAACCAACCACCATTTTCTTGTAACACCATTGGCATATCAAAATGGTAAAGGTTCATAAAAGGTTCAATTCCAGCGGCAATTAAATCATCTATTAAATGGTTATAAAAGGTAACAGCTTCAGGATTAACCTCTCCAGTGAATGGATTTGGAATCAAACGTGACCACTGAATTGAAGTCCGATATGAATTATGACCTGTTTGTTTCATCAAAGAGATATCTTCTTGGTATTTTTGATAAACCCTTGATGTATTTTCGGGTCCAACCTGATTAAAGAACTTTTCAGGGCTTGCTTGATACCAAGCATCCCAAATATTATCAGCTTTTCCATCTCCTGAAACACGACCTTCAGATTGTGGTCCACTCGCAGCTGACCCCCACCAGAAATCTTTTGGAAATTCATATTTAACCATAGTAAACTCCTTTATTTAACACAAAATCTCTTTACAGAATAACGTAAAGAGATTCGCTTTTATTTTATTTTTTTGCTGCTTCAGCTTCTGCTTCAGCTTTTTCAATTTGTTTTGTTGCTAAGATAACGAATGGTGCGTAAATTAACGCTGAGATAACCACATTAACTGCGGCTAAAACCCCACCAGCTAAACTCTTAGTTGCCAAAATCCCGCCAATTACTGGTGGTGTAACCCATGGGGGCATTACCGTTGCTGCTGGCACAATTCCAGTGGCGGTTGCAATATACGCAACAGTCACAAGTACCATTGGTGTCAAAATAAATGGTACGAACATAATTGGATTCAACACAATTGGAAGTCCAAACATCATTGGTTCATTGATATTGAAAATACCAGGAGCTGCTGATAGTGATCCAATCATTTTGTAAGGTTTATTTTTACGACCAACAATGAAGATGGCAATAATCAAACCAATAGTTGCACCAGTTCCACCTAAGTTAACAAATGAATCGAAGAAAGGTTTGTTAACGATAAAAGGAATTGTTTTACCTTCACTAAGTGCTTTAACGTTAGCTGCAATAGCAGGTGCGTTAATTGTTTGCATTAATGGATCAATCATATTAGCTCCATGTAAACCAAAGAACCATAAGAATGGTGCAATAAATGCTAATAATAATGCTGATGGATATGAATTTGCCAAGCCCATAAATGGTTCTTGAACAAGTTTGTAGAATGATGCAATAATATCAGTTACGCCGAATCCTTGGAATAATGTATTGATAAAGGCAAAGATTGTAACAACAATCATTGCTGGAAATAATGAAGCGAATGCTTTTGCAACAGCAGGTGGAACACCATCAGGCATGTTAACGATTAAATGTTTGTTACCACTTAAACGTTGGAATAATTCTGCTGAAACCAAACCGACAACAAGTGCAACGAATAATCCTACTGAAGACATCCCAGCTAATTGCAAACCACCTAAAGCGAAGAATGAAGCAACTGATACTGTACCAGCAGCCATACCATCTTTACCATATGATTTTGCAACGTTATGAGCTACTAAGAATGCAACGAATAATGACATAATACCAAAACTAGCATTCCAAACGCCTGCTCCTACACCCTTCCAGATTGGAACATCGTTAACTATTTTAGGAAATAGTCCGTCCATAAAATTTGAAAAACCTGGAATTGGTAAGTTATTAATTAATGTTCCCAGAGCACCTAAAATCATAAGTGGCATAATAACAACGAATGCATCTCGAATTGCCACCAAATGTCTTTGTGCCCCAATTTTTGAAGCTACTGGAATAAAGTGAATATCCATCCATTTTATAAATTTGTCCATGAGTAGTTCCTCCTTAAAGTTTAGTACTTATCCTATTTTTTTGTATAGATCTACTACCTCACCAGCTAAGTCTCTAAATGTAATCGCATTCATTAAATGATCTTGTCCATGAACCATTAATAAACTAACTGGTACCGGATCCCCTGAAGCTTCTTGCGTTAACATGGCTGTTTGAGAATGATGTGCTTCAATGAGTGATTTGTCAGCATCAGCTAACTTAGCAGCTGCGGTTTCAAAATCGCCTTTTTTAGCGGCGTGAATTGCTTCCATAGAATCACTTTTAGCGTTTCCACCATTAACAATCAGCCCCATGATTGTTTGCATTTGTGCATCATTTTCGTTCATATCTGATTACCCCTTTTATTTTTTATTTAATTAAGCTTTTAGCTGTTGCAAGAACTTTTTCGCCATTCATCATGCCGTAATCTTGCATATTGATAACTTCTACCGGAATATTTTTGTCAGCAACCTTTTTTTCAAATTCATCTTTCATAAAACGAACTTGTGGGCCTAACATTAAAATATCAACTGGTTTTGATTCAAGCATTGAATCTGCCTCTGAAGCACCAACTGCAAAGATTTCTGAATCATAGTTCTCTGCTTCTGCAGCCTTTTGCATTTTTGACACCAATAAACTTGTACTCATACCCGCTGAACAAACTAACATAATCGTTTTCATAATTTGCCACTCCTTTTTCTATTTATACTCTTATATACGCAAGTTCCATGCCAAAAATAAAGACCATCGAAAAGGCTTTAAGAAAGCGCTTTCGATGGTCTTTTATTTTATTTGCACACTACTAGTCACTATTACACACTGACTTTATTCAACGTATTACCCATAAAAATTTGGACAATATAGGCAACTTCATCATCTGAAATCTTAATATTATACATTTTTTCAACAATAATCAGGGCCGTTTTAACTATTTCCATCTGTAAATGATTCTCAGCTGAAAATTCTTGGACATTCTTAAACGGTTTAATTGATTGATTTTTCAATCTTGAATCTACTAGAAATGCTAGATGCATCATGATCCCTACGATAATCTCTGGATCAAGAACAATCTGTAAATCTGATTAAATTTTAATAATCATGGTTTGAATAGTATGAATTAAATCTGGGACAGAATTAACTGAATTAATACTACCTTCCAATGCATTAATTGTTTCTCGCGTTAAGTCGTTATCAGACAACATCCGCTGCAAAACTTGTAAGGTTTCATCATTAAAGATATCTAAAGCAGAAAAGAATGGCACTCTTTGGTAAGAAACCTCGACGGTACCAACAATTGCCTTCACATCATAATCGCGCATTAATGTATTAATGTGCTTTTTAAATGCATCTTTTTCTAAATATTGCATCCGAATTACTTTAACTTCGTCTTCGTTTACAATTGGCATAATACGATCATATAATCTTGCGGCGACACCTTCGCCGGTAAAACAAGCTACGATAACTGCTTTTTTCCTAGGATGCATATGGAAAAACTGCTCTTTTACAGACGATTCAAAAATATGTTGTGCATTTGCGTAAATATCTTCTAGTTCACGACCGGCAATCGCAATTCTTAATGATTCAAGCACAACTAACGTACTCGTCATTGAAACAGCTCGAATATTAATCCCTGTTTCTTCACCTAACATTGATGCAAAACTAGTTAAAGAGCCCATGTCAGTTAAAAGTAATAACCCTTTTTTCAATTGTTCCTGACTATCCAGTACATAATCTCGTACTTGATCATAAATTTCCGAAACATTTACATCAAGTGGCATATTAATTGCTTTTCCCTTTGTTGTACCAAGTAATTCTTGTGCTGTCTGTAACATAGAAGAAGCCGTTGATGCCCCGTGCATTAGCACGATGATACCGACTTTAATTTCATTTTGTTGTTTCTTAACACTTAAATCAGAGCTCAAAAACATTGTAATAAATCCAATTTCATCTAATGGAATTTCAATATCAAATTCATGTTCAATTTTATCTGCCATTTCCAGTGCAACACGAAAGGCTTTTGGATTTTTTTGTCGTAAATTATTTAAATCAGGATGAATAATTGCGACATTTTTCCTGATTCTTTCAATAGCACTAACAAGGTGTAATCCAAATGCAAATCGTGCATTTTCATTATATTTTTGCCCTAATTTATTCTGGGCTAAGTCATAAACTTCATTGGTAACCGTCCAAATATCATCTGGTAGTAACTCTTTTCGAACGCCTTCACCCGATAATTGTTCAATGTAATCTTTAAAATAACCTTTATCATCTGAATCGATTAACGTTTTAAGATTTAGTGATTTAAAATTCTGTTTATCAGTTTCACTCACTTTTTTATCAATTGTTTCATAAACCGTTGGTTTTTGATCGTTTTTTTCTACCGTTTCGCTATTTTTAAAAGTCACAACTTTTGTATTTTTTTCATTTGTTCGTTTCGCTAAACGTTCCATTAAGACATCAATTTTTTTATATTTGGATTTACCTTCCAAACGTCCTTTTTGAACATTCAATGGTAAGTCTTTTAATCTGATATATAACGAAGCCGTTTCATGCGTTCTAAAATACAAGAAGGCCTTTGCACAAACAACTTTAATATCCCTCTGAATTTGACCAATATTTGCTTCAGGCTCGTATAACATTAATGCAAGCATCGCATCTCGCTCAACAATAATATCTTGGCTCAATCTACCGACTTCTTGTTCAAAAAAATTCATGACTATCCCATAACGTTCATCAATTGTTCGTTTTGAGATAGGCGGTAATGTAATTGCCATTGGAATACGTCGATTAAATGTGCTCAAAAAATTTTCTGACGTTTCAGTCGTTGCCCCAATAATCTGTACACTCGCTTCTTTAGTAATTGAAGACTCTCCTAAAGGCCGATAAAACCCCTTATCAATAAAGGTAAAGAGCATTTCTTGTCCCTCAGGAGGTAATCGATGAATTTCATCTAAGAATAAAATACCACCGTTAGCTTTATCCATTAATCCTTTTTTATCTTGATCAGCACCTGTGTAGGCCCCTTTTTTAACACCAAATATATGCGCAAAAAGTAACTGTGGATTATTCGCATAATCCGCACAATTAAACCGGATAAAAGGCGCATCAGCCTTCACCATTTCTGATTCTAATGCAAACTGATACATACATTCAGCAAACAAAGATTTACCCGTTCCCGTTTCACCAAAAATAATTGTGTGTAGTCCTCTTGGTGGATATAAAATGGCTGCTTCGGCTTGTTGGATCATAACCTTTAATGAATCATTAGACCCGATTAACTTTTTGAAACTCATCTCTTTAACACTTTTATCATTAATTTCTTTTTGACGTGTTTCTTTTTCTTCAAGTGATGCCCACTGATAGAGAACAGGGCGCCCATCACTTTTTGTAACGTCACCATTTTTATATAAATCATTCAAATAACGACTCACATTTGCGCGATTGCAATTAAGCTCGTCTGCAATCTGTGTCGCATCCATCGCTATTTCCTTATTTTTTAAAAGATTATAAATATCATTTTTTCGATCTCCCAAGTTATCACTACTCCCTTACACGCTAAAAGAAAACGCTTACCACTAGTATACCGCAATCTTTTTTACATTTACACACTAATATTTGCTGGCTTACTTTTCTCCTTTTACACAGAAAATCATAACCTAAATAAAAAATCTTACTTTTCAGTAAGATTTTTTATTTACTCTGTAAATATTTTTTTAATTCTACAACACGACTAGCAAGTTCTTTTCCCATATCAGTTTCAGCAATTGTTTGTCTTTTAACTTCACTATCAATAATTCGTTTCACTGAAATAATATCTGTCCCATTTTCAATTGAATCCCACTTAGACGTAAAGGGTTGGTGAGCAACTAATTGTAAGCCATATGAATTAGAGAGCAGCGTATATCCACCAATTCCAGTAGTTGATTGGTAAGCTTTTGAGAAACCACCATCAATCACAATCATCTTTTTATTGGCCATAACCGGCTTGTGCCCACGCTTAACTGGTGTATGCCCATTAATTATTTTACCGTTATCTGGATTAAGCCCGAATTCTTCTAATATATGACGACAAAATGCTTCATCATGTCGTAATTTGTAATACGCATTTGGTATCTCAACTTGAACTTCTTCATCATTAATAAAGTAACGTTCAAAAGTTTTCATCGCATGTTTCCCAAATAAAGGCGATTTGGGTCCTTGCCATAAATACCAAAGTAAATCAGTTTCAAGGTCAGTAGATTTTTTAGGTTTAGCATAGCTTTTACGTAAATTATCTTCAAAAAAAGCTAATAATTCTGGTCCTGCATATGCTTTCCCTTTTAGCTCAAAGCCCTCCAATTTACCTTCTTGTGTAACTGGAATACAGCCGTGAACTAACAAGTTCCCATTATATCGTTTAAACATACTACCACGTGCCATCATAAAATCTAGATGTTCTCGTAATTTAGTCGCATGGATAAATGATTCTACTAATTTATCCATTATTTCTGACTCATCATCTGTTAATTTATACGGATCTGCCCAATCAACTGTTTGAAAACAAGTATCTTGTAGTGAATAATGTTTCCCATCGATTTCTATTTTTGACCCTTTGTTCCAAATCTTTTCTAAAATCGCACGATTTGCCATATCAAAATCAGGACGTCTTTTAATAATCTGTCCTTCTAATTTAAATTGAATAATAGCGATTGCCTGGTGTATTTTGGTCATTAAAAGTCGTTCGTCTTCTTTGATTTTTTCTTGTGCTGAATTAACTTTCGGTGAAAATGCTGGATTATCTTGATACGTTTTATCGGCAAATGTTGCTAAATGGCGTAAATTAATCCCATATGCATCTTCAACAATAGCTAAATTATTATATCTAGCACAAATTCGCAATAAATTAGCGATACATAAAGGCGAGCCAGCAGCACCACCTAACCATAAAATATCATGATTTCCCCATTGAATGTCAACTGAATGATAATCAAGAAGTGTCTTCATAATTTTATCTGGCGCAGGACCACGATCAAAAATATCCCCAATTACGTGTAAATGGTCAACGATTAACCTTTGAATCGTATACGCTGTAGCCGTTAAAAATGCTTCTGCTTGATTTAATTTAATTAAATTTTCTATTATACGATTATAATAATCTTTTTGATCAAGTTCATTGGAATTACTATATAATAATTCCTCTGTTATATACATAAAATCAGGTGATAGTGCCTTTCGTACCTTCGAACGGGAATATTTTGTTGCTGTCTTTTGTAACAACTCTATCATTCTGGCAATGGTATCTAAATACCACTGCTCCAATTCAGGTTGTGAAGTGAATTGTTGTTTTTTAGCAATTAGTTTTTCTTCTGGATAATAAATTAAGATTGCAAAGTCCTGTATACTCTCTTCAGTCAAACGGCCTTCAAAAATTTCTTGAATTTTTTGTTTAACATTTCCTGAACCATTTCTTAAAACATGTTGAAATGCGTTATATTCACCGTGAACATCACTAACAAAATGCTCCGTTCCTTTGGGTAGATTAAGAATGGCCTCTAAATTAATAATTTCAGTGACAATACTTTGTTTAGTCGGAAATCTTTTTTCCAATAACGTTAAATAATAGGGATTCATTTAAATGGCCTCCTTCATTTTATGATGCGCTTACAGTCACTATACCATGCCGGTTTGCCAATACCAATTACAACTTATTAAATGAGTCATATTATTATATATAAGCTTTTTTATAAACCAGCTACCTATACCAAAAAAGCAGACCAAAAGTTTTGGCCTGCTTCATTTATTCTTATTTAGTTTGAACAATTGCCGAAACTTCATTGGCTTTAACTGTCTCATTCAAATGATCAAACGTTATATTAGACACTTTATCCATATTCGTTAAAACGACCATCATCGTTGTTTCCTTACCAGCAGCTTTAATTGCGTTTAAATCAACTCGCGCAACTAAGTCACCTGGTTTAAGAGTTTCGCCTTCAGAAATAGTCACTTCAAAAGGTTTACCTTCTAATTGAACGGTATCAATTCCCATGTGTAATAGGACTTCTAATCCCGTTTCAGTCGTGATACTAATTGCATGTTTCGTTGGAAAGATACTTGCTACTTTACCAGCAACCGGTGTATAAATTTCGCCATTAGCTGGTTCGACTGCATAACCATCACCCAACATTTTTTCAGCAAAGGTAGCATCTTTAACATCCGAAATAGACATTAATTCGCCCTCTGCAACCGTATAAAACGTTTCACTACCAATAACCGTTGAATCATTATGATTAGCTGTAGCGCTTGATTTATCCGTCTCAGCCTGTAACTTTTCATTACTTAATGAAATAGAATCAGCCTTTGACTCATATAACTTACCAAGCTCGTCAGCAACAAATTGAACTTCAGTTCCAATAACGACTTGAATATTTGTTTTATCGATAACTTTAAACCCAGCAGCACCTGATGCTTTAAGTGCATCTTCATTAATATGGCTTGTATCTTTAACTTGTAGACGAAGACGGGTTGTACAATTATCAACGACTGTTAAATTATCTTTACCACCAATAGCAGCGTAAACAATTTGAGCTTGTCGTGCATATTTGTCATCCCCTAATTCAGGCGATAGTTGAATATCTTCAGTAATTGGTTCGCGACCTGGTGTCATTAAGTTAAATTTCTTAATGGCAAAATTGAATAGTGTGTAATAAATAATTGCCATCACAACACCTTGTACCAACAGCATTAGTGGCATATTAGCCATTGGTACACGTATACTCAAGACGTAATCAACTAAGCCCGCACTAAATGTAAATCCAGCTGTCCAGTGCATAAATGCGGCAAAAGCTAAAGATAACCCGGTTAATGCCGCATGAATGACGTATAAAGGCCATGCAACGAACATAAATGAAAATTCTAAAGGTTCACTCACGCCTGTGAAAAATGATGCAAATGCACCAGCTAGCATCAATGAGCCAACTTCTTTTTTACGTTCAGGTAAAGCATTTCGATAAATGGCATACGCACCAGCTGGTAGCCCAAACATCATGATTGGGAAAAATCCTGCCATGTACATACCTGTAGTTCCTTTAATTCCTGTATTACTCCAAAAGTTCCCGATATCATTAATTTTAGCAACGTCGAACCAAAATACTGAATTCAACGCTTGATGTAATCCGGTTGGAATTAAAAGCCGGTTGAAGAATCCGTATAAACCAGCTCCAACCCATCCAAGTCCAACCATAAACTTACCAAATGCAACTAACCAAGCATAAACAACTGGCCATGCAAATAATAAAGCTAAGGTAACAAAAATCATTACCAATGCTGACATAATGGGTACTAATCGTTTCCCACTAAAGAATGAAATAGCCATTGGTAACTTCACACTATGGAAACGATTATACATTGCTGCCGCAATTAATCCGGCAATAATCCCAATAAACACATTACTACTGATAGAACTAAATGCAGGATCAACATCTGTTACTTTTACTCCTAATAAAGCCGCAACCGAAGTCGGTTCCAACATTTTAACTGGAATTTCAAATGCAACAACACCAGCTAACGCAGCTGCGCCATCCTTGTTAGTCGACATTCCTAAAGCTAAACCAGCAGCAAATAATAATGCTAGATTACCTAGAATTGCGTTTCCGCCGGCCTGCATAAATGCCGCCGCAAACCAATCTTGTGGCAACCAAGTTCCAATTCCAACCAGTAATGCTGCTGCCGGTAGTACTGCGATAGGCAACATTAACGAACGTCCCATTCTCTGTAAATAACTTTTCATTTTTTATCCCCTTTTTTTCTTATAAAAACTATCATACAGGTTAGACCAAAAAAATTCAAATCAAATACAAATCAAGTGAAAAACGTGTATACAAGGCTTTAGAAAATAAATTAAACATCTATACCAATTTTATTTTTTAGACAAAAAAAAAGTTGCTTAATTATATTAAGCAACCAACTTTTTAGAAAACAAGCGTCCCCACACTAAATTTTCTCTTCGATATTCTGTGTCCTAATCAATAAACTCTTTGAATCATTTATTTACAAGACTTATTATGCCATGTAATTCCCCATAAAAAATATTAATATTTGAGGGTTAACTCGCAAATTTTGACATTTACAGCTTATTTACTGATATGACGGTCTTTTGTCCTTCTCGTAAGGGCAACTTCATTTAAAGTATTTAACGCTTTATTGTATTCAGGATTAAAATAAAAATCCATTGATGATAATTTAGCCATCGTCATTTGCATATTAATAGCTACTGACATGATATTAATCATATCTAAAATATCATGTTTCGAATAAATTTGTGCACCAACAATGACTTCAGTATCTTTCCTGTACACAACTTTTATAAGTATTTTGGAACCATTTTTAACGTAATCATATTGAATCTTATTTTCAATTGTATTGGATAGAACATCCAATCCGATATATGGTGCGTTTTCTTCAGTGACACCTGTCGTTGCTAAATAATGACCGAATAAGTTCATCCCCGCTGTTCCTTGCGTCGTTTCAACTTTAACAGGACTAAATAGACCCGTACAGTTATACGCCGCCACAATTGCACCTTTAATAGCGTTATTAACAAGAGGTTGATACTCTCGACGTTGGCTGACAGTTTGTTTAAATCCGGCATTATCACCTGCTGCATAGATGTCTTTATCACTTGTCTGCATGTAATCATTGATTTTAATGGTATTATTTTGATTAAGTTCAACAGCGTCTCTCAAAAAATCATTGTTAGGTTTTAATCCAACCGAAAAAACGACTAAATCACAGGCGATTTCTTGGTCAGTTGTCGAAACGCTAACTATTTTGTTATTCTCATCCACATTAATAGCATGAACATCATTTTTTAATACAATCTTTATCCCTTTTTCTCTTAAATCATCAATTATCCGATTACCAATTTCTTGATCTACGTACCGTGTCAAAACACCTCCCATAGCTTCAACTACTGTAACATCAACTTTTTCGCCTTTACGTCCCTCATAAATTGAGCTAGCTAATGCAAGCCCCACTAATCCTGCACCAACAATTAAAATACGCCTATTAGTTGGGCACAACTGTTCCATAGCCTTTTTTGATTCTTCTAAATTTTTATAAAAAACAACATTTTCATTATCTATCCCTTTAATATGTGGTTTAACAACCTTAGACCCATTAGCTAAAATTAATTTGTCATAGTTGCTGTAACTGTATTGTTTATCTGCATTAACAAAGTATAAACGTTTATCCTCCGTACTAACGTGCAACACTTCAGTACCAAGCATCAATTTAATACCTTCAGACTCTAACGCAGCAGGTGTCGCATAACTCGCTTCTTCTAAGTTATCAATAACCCCATCAAATAACAAATTAATTCCAGATGAGATATAGCTAACGCTATCTTTCATTTCCATAATAATTACTTCGGCATTTGGATCTGATTTTGAAATTGTTCTAGCGGCAGCTATCCCTGCGTGCGTTCCGCCGATAATGACATACTTCATTATTTTTCCTCCAAGCTTTGCGTGTTAATTTTTCTAACCTTATCAATTTCTAAAATTTCATTTACGACATCAGTAATAACTTGATCTGAACTAACACCAATTTCTGACATCACATATAATGGTGAATTAAATTGATCTTGGTTAACACCCATCCTATTTGTCACAATTAAATCATATTCTTTACCTTCTTGATAAATTTCTACTTGAGCGTTTAAAACGCTGCTTAAAACACGTTCCATAATGATTACGGTTAGTTTTTCCATAATTGGATCACGATTAATTAATAAGCCAATTTTTAAAACGTCATCAAACTCGAAGTTTAAAATATTCAAGATATATAAATACTGATTTTGTAGATAATATAAATCATCTGGCGAATTTAAGCCATCGAACTGTGTAACAGATTGATACGCCGTCAATAATTTTTGAATGATCTGCGAAAAGTCTTCTCGTTCTAATGATTTACGATTAAATTCCATAATTGTTCGATTATAACTAAAACTTTCACCTTTAAATATGGCTAATTTGCTGTATGAATTAAATAAATTATAAGAAATTTTTGAATCCCGTTTGAAGTAAGTATATTTCTCAATATCACTCCAAAAAAGACTAATTGCACTATTGATGGGTGTTTTTTTATCAATATCGTCATCTTTAATTTGAACATATAATTCAGAATCGTTTTTAATTAAATCAAATCCAATTAAAAAGTAATAGAACCCAACAGCATCTTCTTCAGAAAAGGAAAGTGAATATTTTTTTAAAAATCTAAAAAGACTTAATTTAACTTTACTGTATGCGAGATTATTTTTGATTAATTCACGAGAAATAGGCGTTAATGTCTGAACATGTTGCTCTTTATATGAATTAATTCGAATATAAATTTTAAGCCATAGAAAAACTCTAAGTTTCTCGTCGTCTTTCCATCCTAAGTCATATTGTTCATCTAAAACATTAACGTAATCGTTAATCGTCTCATTTCTAGATAAGAGTTCTTCGCGATCAGTGAATGGAACCACCCTAATGAAAAAAAGGTAATAAAAATAATTCAGTTGAATTTTAGTCCCAACTAATCGTCGATTTTTAATTTTTAGATCAAATCCTGCTAACGTTTCATTTAATTCTTTAATTCACCTTGTTATTGACGACCCACTGATATGTAATTCGTTCTCAAGATCAATTAAATTCAATGTTTCATTCGCATACAAATACATTATTATTTTGTATTTATACGATTCTCTTAAAAAATCAGTACTAATATTCGATAAATTTGTCGTACCATCTACTTCAAATTCAACGTTATTAGCGCTCACTTCAAAATGAACATGACCTGAAGCGGTAGCTTCCTCAAGCGTTATTTCAATATTTTTTAGGTACATTCGTAAAGAATTACCAGATATTTGGAGTAATTCCATTAATTTTTTCTTACTTAAATAACCACCATGTGTTTGTAATAGTTCTAGTATTTGGTTAAAAGTTCTTTCCTGCCCATCTAAAAAATCTTCCATATACATAAAAAAATCCCCAGCTTCACTTGACCACTTACCCAATACGATTAAAAAGGCCAATTTAATTTAATTCTATTAATATGTTACCGCGAAAAGTGATAAATTGGTATTAATAATTTTATTTTTAATTTTATTTAATTTACCCCTTGCATTTTCGGTATATACTTGTTATATTAAATGAGTAACCTAATCAATAAAACTTATTCAGTACCTCCCCCAAGGACTGAATACCAAAATCAATCCCCCAATTGATTTTGACTGTTTTACCCTTTTCGACACTGTAACTTATGTTACGATGTCGTTTTTTTTTGCCTAAAAATAAGTATTTACTCTTTCAAAACCTAACTTTATCAATGCTTATACGCTAAATATACCTAACTTCTTTATTCTCTTTTATTTAACATAATTTCGTCACACTTTCTTCATAATTACTTGTTATTATATAAACATACCTTAATTAAATAACTTTTAACTTTAATTTGTTCTCCCAAACAAATTAAAATGATAATTAATTTCTTCCCGAATATTAATTATCCCTACTCCTTTTAATCCATTACCTCTCCCAGGTAGTGGATTTTTTTTATTGGCCTTGCATAATTTCAATGATTGCTTGATAGTCTGAACCTGGCGTCACTATATGAACACCATTAAAAAGGTTTGATAACGATTCAATTAAATTTTGCGAAGCTGCAATACCGACCTTACGTTCATCATTTTGCAACGCCGCTTGTTTCAATTCTGCCATAAACTTATTTGGTAGTTCAATACCCTGAACGTTATCTTGAATAAATTGAGCACGCTCAAATGAAAGTATCGGCATTACACTGATAAAAATAGGTATAGCCACTTCATTAATGGTGATCCAATCTTTTAATCGCTGAACATTTGTCATATCAAATACCGGTTGCGTGATAATATAATCTACTCCTGAATGAATTTTTCGATTAATATCTTCAAATTCAAAATCTAAATTTATCGCATTAATATTAAATGCCCCACCAACTTTAAATTGTGATTTACTATTTAATTCACGATTAGATGGCGATATTCCTTGATTCATTTTTTTAATTGTTGTAATTAATTGTTGCGATGTTAAATCATAGACATTTGTGGCACCTTGTATTTTTGTAGGATTCCCTTTAATAATCATTAAATTATTTAAACCAACAGCACTTAATCCCATTAATTTAGATTCTAATCCGACTAAGTTGTAATCCCGTGTTGTTAAATGTAGGATTACTGGAATCTGTTTTTCACTAAGTTTATATCCCAATAATATATTTGAAACGCGGGGCATCCCTAAAGGATTATCCGTAATTGATAATGCGTCAATATCTAATTTCATTAGTGCGCTAGCACCTTTAAAAAAATTATCCAGATTAAGCGTGCTTGGCGTATTCCACTCAACTAAAACCGTTTTGGTCATTTTCACTTTCTCTATAAAATTCAAAATACCTTCCTCCAAATCAAATTTCATATCACCTTACAATGTTAATTGTAAACTAACAAAACTGTCACATGCCTATGTTTTAATAAATAAAGCCGTATACTATAAATATACACACAAGATACTTTGTGTGTAACTTAATTCTACTATAAAAAAATACGATTATATTTTAGTTTAATTTTTCATCTAGATCTAACCTACTCCCCCCAGAGTCTCGAATAGATTAGTATTTTCTCACCACTACTTTTAAAAGTAGTGGTGTTTTTTTTACATTTATAGTTTTTCTTTTTAACGTCATATTTTCTTCACATTTACTTGTTAGAATAACTTCATACCTTAATTAATAACTTTTAATTTTAATTTATTTCCCCGAATAAATTAAATAAGATGATCAACTTTCCCCGAAGTTAATCACCCTTACCCTTTTCCGACATTGCCTCCCCTTGTAATGTCGGTTTTTTATTTGCGTTCTATTTCTAGTAGTTGCTTTTTCATATTAATCCCACCGCGATAACCCCCTAAGCTGCCATCTTTTCTTAAAATACGATGACAAGGTATTACAATTAATATAGGATTACGACCAACTGCACTAGCAACAGCGCGAATTGCTTTAGGATAATCAACTTCTAAAGCTAACTCAGAATACGTTCTCGTTTCACCGTATGGAATAAGTTGAAGTTGTCCCCAAATTTCTTTTTGCAGCATCGTCCCACTCAAATTAAAATCAACGGGGATCGTAAATTTTTGAATTTCATGGTCAAAATAGGCTTGTAGTTCTTCAATTATACTTTTAAAAATCTTGTCATTCTCTTCGAATTTAGTTCTTGGATAAAATATTTCAATTTCACTTCTTAACCCATTAGGCGACCCAACAAAACTCAATCCTTTATCAGTCATCCCTAGCCAAAAATAATCCGTGCCATTAAACCAATTCATTAAGTACATGTCAAAATCTCCTATTCAATCCCAGACAAATTTGCGCCATGAACTTCTGCGATATTATATACGATGATAAATGCATTTGGATCAATCGTATGCACCTTATTTAACATTTGTTGATAATTTTGATTTTCAACAATAATCATCAACATTTCTTTGCTTTCACCTGAATAACCACCTTTAGCATCAAAGATTGTTAGACCTCTATCTATAGTTGTATTAATATCTTCTTTTAATTTTTTTAATCCCTCTTCTGTACTCATCACATATAAAACTTTTTTACGGTCCAATCCCGTTTCAATATAATTCATAATTAAATACGTGATTATTAAAGAAAAAATCGCTAAAATAAATGCTTCAGAACCCGAGACAAATATATTGAAAAAACACACAATACCATCAATTATTAATAGACTGGTTGCAGGTTTAATATTGAAATATTTTTTGATTATTAGTGGTGGAACCGTTGTTCCACCACTGGATGCATCAATTCGATAGAGAATTGATATTCCCACCGCAAAAACTGCGCCACCGACAATAACAGCTAATAATCTATCCTCGACAATATTTATTTGAGGCGTAATCGCTAAAAATAACGGTAATACAAAACTACCAATCATAATTTTTTTAGTCGTTGAACGCTCTAACATAAAATAAGCCAAGATCAATAGCGCCATGTTAATGCTCAATAATACAATCGAAACGTTCCAATTAAAAGCTGTTTCTAAAAGGATTGCAATACCAGTTGCACCACCAACCGCAACTTCTTGTGGTGCGTAGAAAAAATTAATACTTATTGCAATCATTTCTAACCCAATTAACATTAATAAAAATTGAATAACTTGTGGTTTCATCCTATTTATCATAAAGGCCCTCTTTCTGTTCTAAATTTGTAACCCCTTACTATTTAGCATACCGAATTTTATATCATAAAACAAATTTTCGATTTATGGCACAAAAAAAGCATCTCTAAACAGAGATGCTTTTACTACTTTATTCGAAACTTTCAGTTGTCATTGAAGCTTTGTATAAATCAATAACATCATTTACTGACATATCAACATAAACAGCACTATCTAATTTTCCAACTCTAACAGCTGATTCAGCCATTACTTTAAAGTTTGTTTCTTCATTGATGTCAACACCGGGTAACGTTGTTGGTACACCTAACGATTTAACCCAGTCATAAACTGATTGAATAGCTTTATCAGCAACGACTTGGTCATCATCATCTTGAATATGCCAAACATTGCGACCAAATTTAGCAAACTTAGAAACCGTATCCGCAGATAAAACGAATTTCATCCAACGAGGTGTTATAATACCTAGCCCAACACCATGAGTAATATCGTAGTACGCTGATAACTCATGTTCAATAGAATGGGATGTCCAGCCATCTTGATAACCTAATCGCATAATACCATTTAATGCCATTGTTGATGACCACATTAAATTAGCACGAGCATCATAGTTATCAGGTTCCGCAACTGCAATTGGTGCCCATTTAATAACTGTTCGCATGATACCTTCAATCATACCGTCAGAAACATCATTATTTTTTTCTTTATCAAAGTATTGCTCTGTCAAATGAGAGAAAATATCAATTGAACCAGCAGCAGTCTGCCATTTTGAAACACTCATTGTTAATGCTGGATCCAAGAATGAAACAGCTGGTGTTTTGGGACCAAAACTACCTATTTTTTCATTTGTTTCTGGATTTGAGATAACTGATCCAGCATTCATTTCAGTACCAGTAGCTGCTAACGTTAAAATATCGACAAAAGGTAATTGATCAATTTTGAAACGTTTTGAGGGGTCTAATGATAAATCCCAAGGATCTCCTTCATAAAATGCTGCTGAAGCAATCATTTTTGAAGCATCAACAACAGAACCACCACCGACAGCTAAAATAACATCAATTTTATTTTCTTTAGCTAACTTTTGACCTTCACGAACTGAACCCACTTTAGGGTTTGGTTCGATTCCTGCTAATTCAACAACATTTAAATCACTCAAAATTTTCTTTACTTTGTCATATAAACCTGAACGTTTAATTGATCCACCACCATATGTTAATAATACATTGGGACCAAATTGTGCAACCGCATCATGTAATTCTGTTTCGATACGATCTGAACCAAATCGAATATCAGTTGTATTTTTAAATTGAAAATCTTTCATAAATATAATCTCCTTTGTATTTTGAAGTTATAGTCAAAGTTATTTCAAATGAACAACTACATTATAACCCCTTTAGGCGATGTCATTCCAATACAAGCCTTTACTAAAAGAAGATTCACCATTTTACTGGTGAATCTTCTATAAATATAAACGATTATTGTGTGACTCTTTTAGCTTCATCTTTTGCATGAATCATGCTTAAAATTTTTCTTGAAATTGGTCCAACAATAATTAGTTGTAACGGTACCGCAACAATAATATTGTGTCCAACAGTAGAAAGATAAGCAGACCAGAAATGAGCAGGCATACCACCTTCAATAAGTAACCCATAAAGTGACATAAAAGCGACCATTCCACAAATCATCATTCCTGAGATTGCGAGAATCATTTGCCACATTTTATCATGATTAAGAGGTAACTTATCAGCAATTGCCATCGCAATTTTACCGACAACTAAAACATCTAAGATAAAAGCAACAATAAAACCAGGAATGAATCCAAGTAATAACGTCACAAGACCTAGTTTTCCGACTAATAATAAATTGTATGCACTCATAACGAAAACCATCATCGAGCACATTAATGTTGTAAAAATAATTCCTTCTTTTGCATTTGTTGGCATATATCATTCTCCTTAATAACTTTAATAAAATATAATGTTACACAAAATAACTCACTGTCATAAGTCTTTTTTTTGAATATTAAAGCATTCTCATTGTAAGCGATTAAATCGATTGATTGTGCTACCAATTACATTACGTTATACTATATCCATAACGATTAAGGGGAGATTTCTATGTTAATTGCACTTATATTATCTTGGATTGTTGCACTTGAACACTTATTTATTATGATTCTTGAACTATTTTTCTCAACTAGTTCAATCGCTCAAAAAGCCTTTGAATTAAGACCAGAATTTTTAAATCAGAAAGAATCAAAAGTATTAATGGCTAATCAAGGGCTATACAATGGTTTTATTAGTATCGGTCTAATGATTGTACTTTTCATTCTAACTGGTGCTGCGCTTAAATCAATGTTGTTGCTTTTTACAGGATTTGTTTTTATTGCTGCTGTTTTTGGTAGTTTAACATCTGCAAAAAAAATAATTTTAGTACAAGGATTACCTGCATTACTGGCCTTTATCGCAATTACTTTAGCTTTATAGACTAACTAAAATAACGTTAATCATTAAGATTAACGTTATTTTTTTACGCTATTTAATTTTTAACGCTTCAAGTTGAACCTCAATATCAGCTAATTTAACATCAGCCTCTAAAAGAGATGCAGCAGTATAAGCACTTTCGATTAAAGCTGTATCGTACAGATGAACTTTTTTATCTGTGAATTCCATGACCATATTTAAATTCATCTTAGCACTTCCTAAATCATAAAAAGCTAACAACTCATCGGCACTATTTTCGTCAAAAGCTGCTTGGATTTTATCAAATGATGTACCAACTCCGTTATCATCAGTCCCACCAGCTGTTGTGATTGAGACACTTGCTGCAACTTGATCTAATAGTCGCTTGATACCTTCTGCAATTTCAGGAACATGCGATACAATTACAACCCCATATGTCATACTAGCACCCCCGTTTCCAGTAATGCCTCAAATAAATAGCCACTCGACATAGCTCCTGGATCAACATGACCGACAGAACGTTCTCCGAGATATGATGCACGTCCCTTTGTTGCAACAAGCTCTTTGGTTGCTTCAACATCTGCTTGTATTTTTTCAACTGTTATTTGCTTCATTTTAATATCCCCTAAAACTGGATTCCAAACATCAATCATGGTTTTAGCTCCAACATCTGAATCACCGCGTCTTTTAATACCATCTAGTCCCGCAGCTATTAATTTAGCTGGATCATTTGTTTCTTTACTTAATTTAGACATTTCAATAAAAGCCGTTCCATAAAGTGGCCCAGAAGCACCACCAACAGATTTAATAAAGGCCATTGCGACACTTTTAAATAAGTCTGATAAGGATTCAAATTTTTGATTTTTTAATAAATCTTGAATTGTTTCGGCACCACGAGCCATATTATTTCCGTGGTCTCCATCACCAATTGGTGTATCTAGCTCACTCAAATAAGCTTTATTTTCACTTATTTTCTCTGAAAAAATCTGGAACCATTCTGTTGTATTTTCAATTGTTAGCATTTTATTATCTCCTCTTACCAAGCGATTGTATCTACCGTATAATTTAAATAAGAAAGCCATTTATCATCTTCAATTTTAAATAATGTCAAAGAAATTCCAGCCATATCTAATGATGTCATATAATTACCGACCTTTGTAAATGCGACATCGACTTTTTTATTATTTAATTGATCAAGCGTATCGTTCATAAAAATATATTGTTCCATTAACGGTGTTGCTCCTAATCCGTTAACTAAAACGGCATATTTATCATCAGATTTCATATCAAATGCAACTTTTAGTTTACTTAGTAACTCTTCAACCAATTCCTTAGAAGGTTTTAATTTTTCACGACGATATCCGGGTTCACCATGAATTCCTACGCCATATTCAACTTCATCATCTGCAAGTTCAAATCCTGGTTTACCAACTTCTGGGACGGTCGCACCACTCAATGCAATCGCAATTGTTTTAATATTTGGCATCACTTTTTTAGCAAGTTCATCTATTTCATCTAATGTAGCTCCTTGATCTGCAGCAGCACCCAATATTTTATGCATGAACACTGTTCCCGCAACACCACGTTTTCCTTGTGTATATAGACTATCTTCAACTGCAATATCATCATCTACAACAATTGATTTCACTTTAATTTCATCTATTTCAGCAAATTCTTTGGCCATATCAAAATTCATGACATCGCCGGAGTAATTTTTCACAATACAGAAAACACCTTTACCGTGATTAGCAGCTTTGATTGCTTCATAAATTTGGTCTGGCGTGGGTGAAGTAAAAACTTGTCCAGCAACTGCACCTGACAACATACCGGGACCTACAAAACCAGCATGGGCAGGTTCATGTCCACTTCCACCACCACTAATGAGTCCAACTTTATCTTCCATCGATGCCACATCACTTCTAACCATAGCTTCCGTACTATCAATTTTACGTAGGTATTGTGGATAAGCCTTAACTAACCCATTAACCATTTCACTTACAATATTTTTTGGATCATTAATTATTTTTTTCATAGTATCCCCTTTTCTGTCTGTTTTAGGTACTTCTCCATTATATTGCAAACGTTTACAAATAACCAATTAAACTAGCTTTTATTAATAATTCCATGACCATTCAATTCTCAAGACACAAAAAAAGAGTTTCCAAAATCATAACGATTTTGAAAACTCTTTTTGAAAGAACTAAATAATAAATTATTTAGCTGCGCTTGTACCGAACCATTCAATACGATCTTCAACAAGATCAGTGATTGCTTTTGTACCTGGTGCAAATAATTTACGAGGGTCATAACCTTTACCTTGTTGGTCTTTACCTTCTTCAATATATTTACGAGTAGCAGCAGCGAATACTAATTGACATTCAGTATTAACGTTGATTTTTGAAACACCCATTTTAATAGCTTTTTGGATTTGGTCTTTAGGAATACCTGAACCACCATGTAATACAAGTGGTTGTTCGATTACAGCAGCTAATTCAGCTAAGCGATCGAAGTTTAAACCAGTCCAGTTAGCTGGGTATTGGCCATGAATATTACCAATTCCACAAGCTAAGTAGTCGATTCCTGTTGCAGCAAGTTCTTTAGCTTCGTTAACGTCAGCTAATTCACCAGCTCCGACAATTCCATCTTCTTCTCCACCAATTGAACCAACTTCTGCTTCAACTGAGATACCTTTAGCATGTGCTAAAGCAACGATTTCTTTTGTTTTTTCTAAGTTTTCTGCAAATGGTAAATCATGACCATCAAACATAACTGAGTTGTAACCAACTTCGATACATTCTTTAGCAGCTTCAAAATCACCATGATCTAAATGCATAACAACGGGAACAGTGATACCCATTGATTTAATAGTGTCTTGAACAAGGTGTAAAGCTAATTCATATCCACCCATATATTTTGCAGCACCCATTGATGTTTGGATTAAAACTGGAACACCTTTTTCTTGGGCTGCAGCAAGAATACCGCGAGTCCATTCTAAGTTGTTTGTGTTAAAAGCACCAACAGCGTAATGACCTTCACGAGCAGCGTTAAACATACTTGTACCATTTACTAATGACATTTGAAGTCCTCCTAGATAAATTACAATACGTCTGTATTGCATTTTTTAATACAGGTACATTTTAGCACATTTAATCATCAGATAAAACTTTCATTTTTTAAATAAAACTAATTATCAATAATTTTAATATAAAGGCAACCGTTCATCATTGATTTAACAGACTTACACACTAACATCTTCAAATTTAAATTCATTGATATTAATTAAACCCATATCAGTTATTTTCAATTCCGGTATCACCGCTAACGACATAAAGCTTAATGTCATCACAGGATCCACCGTATCATTAATGCCGAGCTCTCTATAAGCAACTTTATTAAATAGTTCAAGCTGTTCTGATATCCATTCTCCAGATTGGTCACTCATCAATCCGCCAATTGGCAATGGAATTGATATTAAAACTTTGTTATCTTTTGTCAGGACCATCCCACCTTGAATATCTTTCAAAGTCTCAATTGCCAACGCCATATCTTGATCATTAGTTCCTGTTGTAATTAAATTATGTGAATCATGTGCAATAGAAATAGCAATTGCCCCATGTTTAATACCGTAATCTTTCAAGACACCCGTGAAAATATTTCCCGTTTCATGGTGCCGTTCAATAACTGAAATTTTAGAAACTGGAATACTTGAATCGTAGATAAAATTACCTAGTTCATCACGACTAACATTAATTTCTCTATCTATTGTAATTGCTTCGTTAGGAATTACTTCAATTGCATGAACTCTATTACTTGTTAGAGGCAGAACTAATTTTTCTTGACTAAAGTTAGCTAAATGGACTGACGATTGGACACTATCAATTGTATAGCTTTTAGTTTCTAGTAAATATTTTCCCTCTTCAGCAACTTTTTCACCAGCAATATAGACACTTGAAATTAGCATATCCGTTAAATCACTAATAATTGTTAAGTCTGCTCTAAGTCCAGGTGCAATAGCACCTCTATCTTTAAGCTCACAACACTCAGCGGTATTAAGTGTCGCCATTTGAATGGCAACTAAAGGATCTATACCTTCTTCGATACAAATTTTCAAACTATTATCTAAATGACCCTTTTCAATAATTGTTTTCGCTTGGACATCATCTCCACATAGAATGGCCCTTCTAGAATTAGTGGTTGTGACACCTTTTAATAGTGTTCTTAAATTATGCGTGACAGATCCTTCACGTAGGAAGACGTACATACCACGGCTTAATCGATTTTGCATTTCTTCAAGGGTTGAGCATTCATGATCATTTTGAATTCCTGCGGCAATATAGGCATTTAAATCTTTGTCATAAACTTGAGGACTATGCCCATCAATTCGTTTATTTAAATTTTTTGCGACCAGTAATTTATCTAAAATATCACTCTCAGCATTAATCACACCAGGGAAATCCATAAATTCAGCTAAGCCACTTGTCTCATTATTCGTGAGTGGTTTAATCATGTCTTTGGCCGAAATAACCGCTCCAGAATTTTCCATTTTTGTTGCTGGAACGCATGAAGGCAGCATGTATTGGATATTAAGGGCTGTTTCTTTAGCTGCATTAATCATATAGTCGAGTCCAACTAGGCCCGCTACATTCACAATTTCATGTGGATCTGCCATGACCGTTGTTGTCCCATGCGGCGTTATTAAACGGCCAAACTCTTCTGGTCCAACGTAGGCAGATTCTATATGAATATGTGGATCAATAAATCCTGGTGAAATATATTGACCATGAACATCAACCGTCTTATCCCCATCATATTGGCCACCGATTCCAGCAATAAGGCCATCAACAATTGCGACATCCCCAGTCATTACCTGTGCATTATAAACATCAATAATTTTGCCATTAGTTAAGACTAAATCAGCAGGAATTCGGCCAGCAGCAACATCAATTAACTTCTTTAAATTTTCTTTTTCCATCATAACTCCTTATCCTTTAAGAGATGATATCTTAATAATTGGATCAACTATTTCTAAAGCGACACAATCTACCATGCCTAAATCAGTAATTGCCAAATCTGGAATTGCCGTAATTGGTAAAAATGACATATAAAATATTGGATCAGGTAAATCACTACCCATTAAATTTGACCCTTTTCTTAGCGCAATTTCGCCAGTTTCAATTTCACTTGGTAATAAGTCGCTCATGATACCACCCACAGGTAATGCTAAAAATGAAATAATTTTTCCATCAATAACAACAATTTGACCACCGCCTGCTTTAATTAATTCATTTGTAGCAATCGACATATCATTTGCATTGACACCCATAACGACAATATTATTATCATCAGGTGCAGAAGATGATGCCATTGCCCCTTTTTTCAAGCCCCATCCAGATGTAAATCCAAGTGCCTGATTTCCATTTTTACCAAATCGTTCTAATACAGAAACTAAAGCGACATCTTTTTCTGGACTAGGTTGTACGATATTATTTTCTATCGTTAATTCAACATCTTTTCTTTTTCGAACAAAAGCACCCTGACTATTAATTGTTTGGACAGTTGCCATTCCTACTTTTTCATTAACTTTATATTCAAAATCTTTTTCAGAGGTTAACTCATGCTTCAACTGGCCTTTAAATAAATTACTTCTGATTGGTGCAATCAACATTTCACTTATTTTTTTATTTTTGGCAACAACTTTGCCCCGACTAATAACCATTTCTACATTAAATGAACTTGGCTGATCAACAATCAATATGTCAGCAAGTCTTCCTGGCGATACAGACCCAACTTGATCATCAATTCGATAAGCTTCAGCACTATTTATTGTTGCCATTTGAATTGCTGTAATTGGTTCTACACCTGCTTGAATAGCTAATTTAACAAGGTTATCAAGATGTCCTTTTTGTAAAATATCAGATGCAGTTACATCATCTGTACAGAAACTAACATGTCGTGCAATTGCTGGATTAACTTCAGTAACTGCTCGAATATTTTCTGCCAAGAAATGTGTAACGGATGATTCCCTGATTAAAATATTCATCCCATTCCGTGCTTTTTCAACAAGCTCCTCATGACTATAACTTTCATGATCTAAGCGAACACCACTTGCTAAATACTCATTCAATTTCAATCCGGTTGCCATTGGTGCACAACCGAAAATGGGTTGGTGATTATTTTGTGCGTGAACCAACGTTTTTAACGTATCTTCATCTTGTGTTTCAACAGCTTCTCTAACCGTTTCCCAGATACCGTAACATTCTGTCCATTTTTGAATTGTTTCTTGAACATCTGAATCGATGTTAAAAGCAATTGTTGATTTTGGAATTGTATATGGTGTCTTATATGGTGCACCCCAAAATAAATTAAGCGGTAATTTTTCTACCTCTTTAAAAACTTCTTGAACACCTTCTAGTCCGGCAACTGATATTGTTTCATCTAAACCAGAAATAATACTCGTTGTTCCAAAAGGTACAACAGCATTAGCAAAACTTGTCATACTCATTTTGCTACATTCAACGTGAATATGTCCGTCAATTAATCCTGGCGTTATATACTTTCCAGTTGCATCTATATGTTCCGTATCATTGCCGATATAAGCTTCAATATTACCTATCGCAACAATTTTCTCTTTATAGATAGCTACATTTGCTTGATAAATCTCACTTGTCATAACATTAACTAACTTGCCATTTTCGATTACTAAATCTGCAGGAATTTTTGCTGCACCTGCAGAAATATAGTCTTTTAACTGTGCTAACGTCTGTGTCATTTAGTTATCCACCCATCAATTTTATATGTTATTGAAGAATATTTAATACGTAAAGTAAGAATAGGAATACAAAGAACAAGATATACATTACAGGCCCGATTTCTTTTCTACGACCTGCTGCCATCATTGTAATTGGGTATAATACGAAACCAAAGGCAATACCATACGAGATGTTGTAAGTTAAAGGCATTCCGACAACCATTAAAAATGCTGGTACTGCTACTTCAAATCGACCCCAATCAATACCCTTTAATGATTGTGCCATTAAAATACCAACAACGATTAAAACGGGCGCCGTCACTTGTGATGTCACAACTGTCAGAAGTGGTGAAAAGAATAAACTTAGAACGAACATAAACCCGACAACTAATGATGTCAGTCCAGTTCTTCCCCCAACTGCAATTCCAGCTGATGATTCAACATAAGCAGCAGTTGGTGTTGTTCCCAGAACAGATCCGGCTAACATTGAAGCAGAATCAGATAATAACGCGCGACCAACTCGTGGCATTTTATTATTTTTCATAAATCCTGCTTGAGTAGCTAACCCGATTAAAGTTCCCGCCGTATCGAAAAAGGCTACCATCAAGAATATTAAAACAACAGACCAAAGTTGAAGTGAGTTAATTTTATGTAAATTTTCAACCCCTACTCCAAATGTTGGTGCCAAACTTGGAACAGAAGAAATAATATGTGTTGGTAATTTGATAAGTCCCATAACTAACCCTAAAATAGTTGTCGCAACCATTCCAATAAAGATTGAGCCAGGAATTTTTTTAGCCATTAAGATAACAATCACAACGAGTCCAAAAATTGTCAGCCATGTAGTTGGCACCGTTAGTGAACCAATCGCGACCAATGTTGATTGGTTTCCAATGATAAGTCCACCTTCTTGTAATCCAACAAAAGCGATAAACAACCCAATACCTGCGGCCATTGCTAATTTTAAGTCATGTGGAATTGCATCTATCACAATTTCACGAATTTTAAAGAACGTAATAAGCATAAAGATAATTGAGGCAACCACAACACCGGCCATTGCCGTTTGCCATGGAATACCCATTCCAATAACAACTGAATAAGTAAAGAATGCATTGTCACCTAATCCTGGAGCAATTGCGATAGGATAATTAGCTAAGAATGCCATCAAGAAACAACCGAACGCGGCAGATATTGCTGTTGCTGTAAACACAGCTCCTTTGTCCATACCCGCAGCGCCCAAAACTTGAGGATTAACGAATAATATATAAGCCATAGATACGAAAGTTGTTAATCCAGCCATTGATTCACGTTTAACCGTTGAACCTGACTCATTAATATGAAATAACCGATCAAAAATACCTGATTTTCCCTCTGTATTATTCATGCAATATAATCTCCCTATGTTGTGATTTTTTATATTATGTACAGTATATTACGCGAATTAAATAAAAAATCAATACAAAATACGCACTTTTGTAGATTTATTAACATTTAAAGTTCGTGTTTTGACTATTTTCAAAAATAAAAAAACTGTTAAAAAGGTTTTAACAACCAATCTAACAGTTTTTAAGTGCTAACTAACTTTTATATTTTTTTAATTTCCGTAAGGATTATCGATTAATTTAGTACGTTTAACTTCATCAATATTATGCGTTCCAGTTAATTGCATTGTTAATTCTAATTCATGTTGGAAGTAATTAAAGACATTTTGAACACCTTTATGACCACCAAGTGCCAAGCCATAAACAACTGGGCGACCGATTGCAACTAAGTCTGCACCACTTGCTAAGGCTTTATAAACATGAGCTCCACGTCTTACACCACTATCAAAGACAACAGGCACACGCTTATCAACAGTTTCTGCTACTTCTTGAAGTGCATCAAATGCAGCGATTCCGCCATCAATTTGACGACCACCATGATTTGAAACCCAGACGCCACCAGCACCTGAATTAATTGCAACACTTGCATCTTCTCCACCTTGGATTCCTTTAACAAAGACAGGTAAACCTGAATATTCTGCTAAGAATTCAACATCTTTTGGACTTAAGCGTTGCTTTGCTGAACCATAAACAGCATCCATTGTTTGACCAACACCACTTTGATAAGCTTGAACAATTGGCATTGCTAGTGGGAAAGTGAATCCATTACGTTTATCTGTTTCACGATTACCACCAACAGTTGCATCAGCAGTTAAAACAATTGCTTTAACCCCATTAGCTTTTGCTTCATCCATAATATTACGATTAATACCATCGTCTTTACTCATATAGAATTGGAACCATTGTGGTTGACCATTAGCTTGACTTGATATTTCTTTAAATGATTTCGTTGCAAATGAACTTGCTGTGTAGATTGAACCATAATCTGAAACACCCTTAGCGCTATCAATTTCACCTTTAACATGAGCTAATGCATGTGCAGCAACTGGTGCCATAATAATAGGCGATGTGATTTCATCTCCGAAAATAGTTGTTTTTGTATCGGGATGATCAATTTCTTGTAACACTCTAGGTCTAATTAGTTTATGATTAAATGCCTTTATATTTTCTTCTAAAGTATACAAATCTCCAGCTCCACTAGAGATATAACCAAATCCACCCTTTGGAATAATCTTTTCTGCATCTTTTTCTAAATCAAAAGCATTAATAACGGTAATATCTTTTTCTAAATCGCTTGTAATGTAATCTGTCATATTAAACTCCCCTTTTATGTTGCACCCAACTTATCTTGTCTAAATAATAGCACTGAATAAAGCATTGTGCAAGCGTTTGCACACATAACTACTAATATTTTTTTATCTATAAATATTAACTACTACTAACACTATTCTATTAATTAAAAATGAGATAATTCACCATTTAATTAGGTAAATTATCTCATTCCATTTAAAGCTAAATATCGTTACGTCTATAGTCCATTAGTCCATGACTAATTTCAGCTGTTTGCCCATATACCTTCGTATAAAGTTGGTATAATTTTCCCTATCTCATCCCTATAAATAATTCAATTTTCCTCTAAAATCTTCAATACTTTGGTACCCTTTTTCTGCCATAATTTCTTCTAGCTCAGTTGTTAGTCGTTCAAAAACAGCGGGTCCTTCAACCATCAACGCTGTTCCAACTTGCACCATACTTGCTCCACATAGAATATGTTCAAAAACATCTTTACCAGTTTGAATGCCACCAGTTCCGATTACTTGAATATTCTTATTTAATCGTTGATAGAACGCATGTACATTAGCTAAAGCAGTCGGCTTAACATATTCGCCGCCAATACCACCAAAACCTTGCTTGGGTTTAATAACGACCGTTTCTGTATCATCATTAATATATAGTCCATTCCCAATACTATTGATACTATTGACATAAGACAATGGATATTTATTTAAAATAGCAGCCATTTGATCAAAATGAATAATATCAAAGTACGGTGGTAATTTAACTCCTAACGGTTTGTGATAACTATTAAAAACAGCTTTTAATATCGCATCAACTGTTTCAAAGTCATAACCCGTTTGGGGCTTTCCTGGTACATTAGGACAAGATAAATTTAATTCAACAATTCCTGCAAAATCTGAATCTGTTACTTTTTGAAGTAACTCGAGATCTTCCGCTAGATTAAAACCCGTAATTGATAAAAAGTATGTTTTACCAGGATGGTTTATCTGATTTTGAGAGACAAAATCTAAATAGTAATCAACGCCATTATTTGGTAAGCCCATTGAATTAATACTACCGAATTCTGTTTCAAAATAACGAGGTTCTGGATTACCCTTACGTGGTTGAAGCGTGCCACTCTTCGTTACAAAAGTTGCCGCCTTAGAACTTTCGACGGCAAGTAATTCGTCGCTATCCATACAATAAACACCCGATGCATTCATCATACAATTATCAAAATTTGAACCCGCTAAAGTCGTTGCTGTTGAAATCAAAAAAATCCCTCCTTCATATTGATACTAGTATACCTTATCAAAATTCAAATTGTTACTTTTTTCACAAAAAAAGACAGCGATATCATTCGCTGTCTTAAACGTTTTATTTTAAAATAATTTGGTAAGCATATCGTGCTGAGTTAACGCCATCTTCCATATGAATGATACCTTTATAATCAAATCCATTTGAGGTAATGACATGTTGCATCCCTTTATTTTCAGGATGTGTATCAACGCGAACATCTTTGTAACCCAATGATCTCGCAATTGTTAATAAGCCTGAAATCATTTTTTCTGATAAACGTTGACCTCTAAATTTTGAAGAAACAGCAACTCGATGAATAGCCGAATAACGTGCTTGTGGGCCATTAATCCATTCGCCATCTTCAATGTTAAGATACATAGGATCTATTCCTAGCCAAAGTGCAGCAGTTCCTGCGATTTCATCTCCAACCATTAAGACATAAGTCAATTGATCTTTAATATCTTGTTCTAAATGGTTCGCCGCCGGGTAAGCACCTTGCCATTGGTCAATTCCCTGTTCTTTAAGGTAAGCTTTTGCTTCCTCAATAATTCCTGTAATTGCTGGTAAGTCTTCTGGCGTTGCCAGTCTTAAGTAAGATACAGTCACTGTTACACATCCTTTATTATGCTTAATCTATTCGTATAAATACGATTGAAAAATTATTATATCGCATAATTTATCAATATACAATAAAAATACCCTTTAAAATTTACTATAAAAAACCTCTATTATTGAATTAAAATTCAATAATAGAGGTTTAACTTAATAATAAATTATTTCAGACATTTAACCTATGCTACAGCTAAGAATAACCCTGCGGCAATCACTGCGCCAGCAAATGGTCCGAAAATTGGTACCCAACTATATGACCAATCTGATCCACCTTTGTTCGCAATTGGTAAAATAGCATGTGCAATACGAGGACCTAAATCACGGGCCGGATTAATTGCATAACCAGTTGTCCCACCAAGTGAAAGACCAATACCAACAATTAAGATACCAACAACGACTGGTGTTAAACCATCTGTAAAGTTACCTTTTGTGAATGCTAGCAAACTAAAGATTAAGACAAATGTCCCAATTAATTCACTTAAAAAGTTATATAGATTACTTTTTATTGCAGGAGCAGTTGCGAATGATCCAAATATTGCATCAGAATCTTTCGTCTCTTTCCAATGTGGCATGTATTGAACCCATACCAGAAAAGCACCAACGATACCACCAGCAACCTGGACAACCATATATGGTAATACAGAAGACCAAGCAATCTTACCAACAATTGCCATTGCCAAAGTTACAGCTGGATTCAAATGTCCTGGTCCCATAAAGGCTGACGCATAGACACCCAAGGTTACGGCAATTCCCCAACCTAATGTGATTGCAATCCAACCAGCACCTTCAGCTTTTGACTTACGTAACGAAACACCAGCAACAACCCCATTACCTAATAATACTAAAATCATTGTGCCTAAAAATTCACCCAAAAGTTGCGTCATAAGACTTGTTGTCATCACACTCACCCCTATTTTTGATGGTTATTTTAAGTAATTCATATCTGATTCTGCAATTGTTGCATCTAAATCTGCAGTTTGTTTTGCTTTTTCTTCTTTAGTCCAGCTATAGTAACTTGCCATTTCGTTAATTACGCCAACTTTAACAGCATCTAATGTATCGCGATGGAAAAGAATATGGTTAGTACGACGCATTAAGTAATCAGTTGGTGTTAACGTCATTTCTTCTTCCATTGAATAGTGAAGACTAGCTGTTTCACCTAAAGAAAGTCCTTCTGCTGCTTTAACGTGAGTCATTTGACTAAATACACGTGCTGCATTTGAACCAAATAAGTTAGCAAATACTGTAGCTTCTTCTTCAGTCAACCCATTGTCCATTCCTTGTTTTGCGAAGAAACTAATTGTTGCTTCAACGTTGTTAGGATCAATATCACCACCTGAAACAGGTAAGTTTTTAGAATCAATCGCATTGAATTCTTGACTATAATTATCTTTCAATAATTTTGTAATTGCAGCCATGGCACCGGCAGCCATCTTACGGTAATCTGTAATTTTACCACCAGCTAATGTTAATAAGCCATCTTTTGAAATAGTCAATGAACTTCCACGTGAAACTTGTGATGCACTTGTCTTATCTTCAGAAAGTGTACTTTCCAAATCATTCAAGACATCTTCAACATCTGTTTTAGTTACTTCATCTTTTTCAAAACGTTCAATAACGTTAATAACATCATTGAAACTCTTCTCACTAATTTTACCTGAGTTTCCACCATTGTAATCTGAACTTCCGTTTGATGAAATCAATGGACGTAATCCAGCCCAACTTGATTCAATATCACTAATTTTGACATTAGCTGTTGGGAAACGTTCGTTAATAATATCAAGTAAGTAATCAGCATCTTCTTGTTCAACACGAGGATGTTCAAAATCACCATGGAAATCAGTATCTGTTGTTCCAAAATATGTTTTATCTTCTCTTGGCACAACGAAGATCATACGACCATCTTGTTTTCCAGAATCAAAGTATGTTGGTTGTGGTACATTTAATTTTTTAGAATCAACAACTAAATGAACACCTTTTGTTGGGCGCATTTGTGGTACAAAATCTTCATCAGTATCCATTTTACGGATAAAATCAGACCATGGACCCGTTGTATTAATAACATATTTAGCATGAATATCAAATTCTTCGCCACTAATTAAATCTAATACATGAACACCAGTAATTTTACCGTCAGCATGCAATAAGTCTAAAGCCTTGATACGACTAACCATCAAGCCGCCATCTTCATGTGCTTTTTTGATATTTTCAATAACTAAACGTGAATCATTATTCTTAAAATCAAGGTAGACACCGCCACCCATTAATTTATCAGATTTTAATTGTGGTTCGCGTTGTAAAACTTCTGCTTTAGAAATTGTGTAGTTAACCCATTGAGGATCAACAACACCTGCCAATTGATCATATAAATTCATTGCAACTTTTACTGAGAACATATCAAAAGTTGCGCCGGGTTCATCATAAATAGGCAATAACATTGATTGTGGACGTGGAATATGTGGTGCAATATGTTGAACCACTGCACGTTCTTGAACAGTATCAGAAACAACTCCGACGTCGAATGTCTTCAAGTAACGAATACCACCATGAACTAATTTTGTTGAACGCGATGATGTTCCTTCAGCGAAATCTTGCATTTCAATTAATCCGTTATTTAAACCCATAGCACTTGCTTGAATAGCAACGCCGGCACCGGTGATACCACCACCAATTGTTAATAAATCCAATTCTTCATTCTTTAATCGTTCGATATCTTGTTTTCTTGATGTTGCTGAAAATGACATAGTTGTATCCCCCTTATTTATTGTTTTTCTTCATTGGTTTATGTTTAAATACTCGAGTTGCTTCAACCGCTTGTTGCCAACCTGCGTATAGATCTTCGCTTTCTTCCACAGGCATTGTTGGTTTAAAAATATCCCCTTCAGTATACTCAGCTTTGAGTTCTTCTAGGTCTTTCCAATAACCAACGGCTAATCCAGCTAAGAAGGCTGCTCCTAAAGCAGTTGTCTCAAGGTCATGAGCACGTTCGATAGGTGTATTTAAAATATCTGCTTGGAAATTCATCAGATAATCATTCTTAGCTGCACCACCATCAACTTTTAGTAACGGAATTTTAATTCCCGTATCTAGTTCCATTGTTTTCACAACATCTCTAGTTTGGTAAGCCAATGATTGTAACGTTGCTTTAATGAAATCTTCACGTGTTGTTCCACGAGTAATTCCAAAGACTGAACCTCGTGCATCAGGATCCCAATAAGGTGCTCCCAATCCTGTAAAGGCAGGTACAACATAAACTTCATTATCATTCGTCGATTCTTTAGCTGCTTGTTCTGTGTCTGGTGCATGTTCCACCAAGCGCATCCCGTCTCTTAACCATTGAATTGCTGAACCAGCAACGAAGATACTACCTTCCAAAGCGTAATAAACTTTACCATTAATCCCATAACCAATTGTCGTTAATAAATTATTTTTAGATAATTTAGGTTCTGTCCCTGTATTCATGACAATAAATGAACCTGTTCCATAAGTATTCTTAACCATTCCTGGTTCAAATGCCATTTGACCAAACAAAGCAGCTTGTTGATCTCCAGCCATTCCTGAAATTGGCACTTCACTACCATAAAAATGATAATCTTTCGTATGTCCGTAAACTTCAGAATTTGATTTAACTTCTGGTAACATAACTGCTGGAATATTCATAATTTTTAGAATTTCTTCATCCCACTTCAAATCATGAATGTTAAATAACATTGTCCGACTAGCATTAGAATAATCAGTTACATGTGTTTCGTCACCTGATAATTTCCATGTTAACCAAGTATCAATAGTTCCAAAAAGTAATTCGCCTTTTTCGGCTCTTTCTTGGGCGCCATCAACATGATCTAAAATCCAACGAATTTTAGTTGCTGAGAAGTAGGCATCTATCAGTAATCCTGTCTTTTCATGAATTAATTCATCATAGCCATCTTGTTTTAATTGTTCCGCAATTTCTGCCGTTTGACGTGATTGCCAAACAATTGCGTTGTAGATGGGTAATCCCGTTTTCTTATCCCAGATAACAGTTGTTTCACGTTGGTTGGTAATCCCAACTCCTGCTATTTGCTTAGGTTTAATCCCGGAATCGATAAATGTATTTGCGATTGTCGATAATACTGCGTTCCATATCTCATTTGCATTGTGCTCAACCCAGCCAGGTTGAGGAAAATATTGTGGAAATTCGCGTTGTGCATCAGAAACTTTCTGACCTTTGTGATTAAATATAATTGCTCTTGTACTTGTCGTTCCTTCATCAATAGATAAAATATATTTTTCCAAATAACTCACATTCTTTCTTTTTAATTATTTATGAAAACGCTATCATTTACCAATATGGATATTATACATCTTCAAAAATACGTTGTCAATTAGATTGCGCAAAATACATTGTTACAAAATTTGTTATTCTCCCTCGTTTTGTAAACCTTTTCTTAAAATTATGGTATATTGGGACTAGTACCAATATGATTTTAATCTAGGGAGGTTATACTTATGAAAGCATTTGGCTTTAACCAATATGGTGACGCAACCGTATTTGAGGAATTAAAAGTTAATCCAGAAGTAGCGCTTAAATCAAAACAGGTTAGGGTTTCAATCGAAGCGATTGGCATTAACCCATTTGATGCAATTTTACGTGCCGGTTATATGAAAGACGTTATGCCTTTACCATTTCCAATTGTACCTGGAGGTGACGTAACGGGTATTATTACTGAAATTGGCGATGAAGTTACTCATTTTAATATCGGTGATGCTGTTGTTGTTCATAAGGCTTTCGGTGGCTACGCAGAAGAACTTGTCGTCTTTACATCACATATTGCTAAGCGACCTGATAATATGACGATTGCTGAAGCTGCTGGGCTACCAACACCTGGTATAGCGGCATACAATATTTTGAACTTTTTTGCAAAAGCAAGGGCTGGTGAAACCATCTTTATTGAAGGCGCTTCTGGAAGTGTCGGATCGATTTTAGTGCAACTTGCTAAATTGATGGAATTAACTGTTCTCGCTAGTGGTTCAAGCACCAACGAACCCTATGTTCGTCGACTAGGTGCAGATCATTATAGCGCCTACGATAAAGAAAATCCCGCCGAAACTTTTAAAGATATGGCTGACATTGTTGTTGATGCAACTCCTGGCGGTCTTGGCAGTGAGGTAGGCGTCAAAGCATTGAAGACAAACGGCAGAATGGTATCGTTAGTTAGCGTTCCAACCGACTCTGTTCAAGCATCAAAGCCACTCGCAGATTACTACCTTGTTGAGAATGTTAAAGAGTTAAAAGATAGTGACACGCTAACTTTCTTAACAGATTTAATGATGCAAGATGAATTAGAAATTAAAATAGCAAAAAAATATCACTTTAATTTAACCGATATTATTGAAACCCATAAACAATTAAATTCACCACATAATGCAGGTAAAATGGTTATAATCGTTAAAGGAAATTAAAAGTCTAAGGAGCATTTATTATGTCAGTAAACGAAAAGTTAACACAAGATGTTTATAAAGATTTAGGTGAAGCTGTTAATTTCACCATTCTAAACTTAAATCACAAAGATCAAAAAGTTGAATTAGAAGCAGTTCAAGAGCTATCTGACCGTATTCCGGCCATCATCCGTAGTATGAACGTTCGTTATCCAAAAGCTAACTTAAAAGTTGCCTTTGGTTTTGGCTCTGATGCTTGGGATTATCTTTTCCCTGATGCTATCAAACCTGTTGAACTTACCCATTTTAAAGAAATTGTTGGGCCTAAATACACTGCCATTTCAACTCCTGGCGATTTATTCTTTCATGTTCGCGCTGGTGAAAGTGCTGTTGTCTATGAAGTTATGGCGCAATTTATGCTTTTCATTAAGGATGTCACAACTGTAGAAGATGAAACACACGGCTTCCGTTATTTTGAAGGCCGCGCCGTTATTGGTTTCATTGATGGTACTGAAAACCCAGATGTTAATGAAGCACTCGATTACGCCGTTATTGGGGGCGAAGATCCTGATTTTACAAACGGTTCTTATGCTTTTGCTCAAAAGTATATCCATAATATGGCCGCTTGGAATGCCTTAAAGACTGAAGACCAAGAAAAAGCAATTGGTCGGAAGAAAGATTCTGATTTAGAATTAACTGACGAAGAAAAATTACCAAATTCTCATAACGTTGCTTCACAAGATATGAAAGATGGCATTGAGCATAAAATTGTCCGTATGAACGTTCCCTTCTCAGAACCTGGGAAAGACATTACAGGGACATACTTCATTGGTTACGCACGTCATTTTGCAGTAACTAATCGAATGCTCATTAATATGTTCGAAAGTAAAAGTGATCGATTATTAGATTTCAGTACCGCTGAAACCGGTAATTTATTCTTTATCCCTTCAAAAACAACTTTAGAACAAATTGTGGATGGAAATCTATAACACGAAAGTCTGAGATTATTTTTTCAGATGCAGATAAAATTCTCAATTATTATCATTAGAAATCTAAATCGGTGCTTACGAATCTTTATTTTCGTAAGCACCGATTTTATTTGATATAAATCATATTTGATTACTCTTCTTACACAAAAAAAGGATATCGCTTTAACAGCGATATCCTTTAAAATATTAATTATTTTTTAATTTCAACATATTCAAGATCAAACATCTTAGCAAGATCAACAACTTGTTGTTCCTTCACGTTCATTGAAAGAACAGTATGATGACCACCACCATTTTCAATCCATGAATGAACGCCTTCTTTAAAACTTGGTTCTGGAATCCATAATTGACGAGCTACTGGCAAGTTAGGAGCTTCAACTTCTGGTTTTTGACCTTCAACAGAGTTAATTAATAATTTGTATTCAGTACCAAAGTCAGACATTGAAACAACGACACCTTTACCATTTGAACCATCAAAGATCAAACGAGCTGGATCTTCGCGGTCACCAATACCTAATGGATGTACTTCCACGCGTGGTTTTGTTGAAGCTAATGTAGGATCAACTTCTAACATATGTGAACCAAGAGTTACTTCATGACCCGCACGTAAATCATACGTGTAATCTTCCATAAATCCAGTAGCTTTATTATGTGCAAGAACCTTCATCAAACGGTCGATTGCAGCAGTCTTCCAGTCACCTTCACCAGCGAAACCATAACCTTCAGCGTTTAAACGTTGAACAGCCATACCTGGTAATTGTTTCATGCCCCAAAGATCTTCGAAGTTAGATGTGAATGCATTGTAGCCACCACGTTCCATAAATTTACGTAAAGCAATTTCAATTCTAATTTGTTCTTTAACATGGTCTTCGTAGAAGGCAGGATCGTTGTCGCCAACAACCATATCGTACATACTTTCACATTCTTTATATGTTGCATTAATTTCAGCGTCAGTTACTTCTTTCATTTCAGCAACTAAATCACCAATACCAAAGTAATCTACAGTCCAACCAAATTTGATTTGTGCTTCAACTTTATCACCATCTGTAACGGCAACATTACGCATGTTATCGCCAAAACGAGCAACTTTAATGTTGAAACTTTCACCGTAAGCAACAGCAACATCCATCCAGTCAGCAATTTGTGATTGAACTGCTTCATCTTTCCAGTAACCAACAACAACTTTATTATGTTTTTGAAGACGAGCATTGATAAAGCCGTATTCACGGTCTCCATGAGCACTTTGGTTTGTGTTCATGTAATCCATATCAATTGTTGACCAAGGAATATTTTCACCAAATTGTGTTGCTAAATGTAGCAATGGTTTTTGTAATAATTTTGTTCCACGAATCCAGTTTTTAGCAGGTGAGAAAGTATGCATCCAAGTAATCACACCAGCAACTTTGTCTTCAAAGTTAGCTTCTTTCATGATGTTAGTAATAACTTCAGCAGTTGTTGCAACTTCTTTAAAGACAATTTTGTATGGTAGTGAACCACTAGCATTTAAATTATCAATAATTTTTTCTGCATCACCTTGAACAACGTCTAAAACATCTTGACCGTATAAACCTTGACTACCGACAACGAACCAAAATTCTTTTTCACTAACTTTTAACATAATATAATTCCTCCTAATAGTTTATTATTTTTAAAAACGTGTTTTAGTGTTTAATTTGACCATAATATGCATTTTTACCATGTTTTCTTAGGAAATGCTTATCCAATAAGTATTGTGGCATGTCAATTGCATGTGGATTCAATTGCAATGTATGATAAGTCATCTTTGCAACTTCTTCTAAGACAACAGCATTATGCACAGCATCTAAAGCAGATGTACCCCATGTAAATGGACCATGATCATTAACCAAAACAGCTGGAATTTGATCAGGATCGAGTCCACGTTTTTTGAACGTTTCGACAATCACGTCACCTGTTTGTTTTTCATATTCTGTGACAACTTCAGCTTCATTCATGATACGGCTTGCTGGAACTGAGCCATAAAAGGTATCTGCATGTGTTGTACCGGCTGCTGGAATATCCAAGCCTGCTTGTGCGAATGAAACAGCCCAAGGTGAGTGAGTATGAACGACACCTTTAATATTAGGGAAGTTATTGTATAGAATGCGATGCGTTTCTGTATCGCTTGAGGGATTCATATCACCCTCAATTTTCTTACCGTCTAAATCAACAACAACCATATCTTCAGGTTTTAAATCATCGTAATCAACACCAGATGGTTTGATGACGAATAACCCTTTTTCACGATCGATTCCACTCACGTTACCCCATGTAAAGGTAATTAAGTTGTACTTAGGTAACAGCATGTTAGCATCGTACACTTCTTGTTTTAGCTTTTCTAACATATATACTAGTTCCTCTTTTCTTCCTTAATTTTTTTTATTGCCTCTGACTCAATAGACAAGCCAGCTTCGTATCTAGCTATAAATGTATTGTAACCTTCTACACCTTCAGGTTCTGGGCTTAACGTCATACTTTCTGGGTCTACAAAAACTTCATGATCTAAGAAGTCTTCTAAGCTTTGACCGTTATTATTTTTCTTAGCAAATATTGCTAAGACAGCCATTCCCCAAGGTCCACCCTCACCAGCAGTATTCATAACCGTAATTGGAATATTCAACGTATTAGCTAATACTTGTTGTCCGATTACAGCTGTTTTTAAAATACCACCTTGAGCAATCATTACATCAGTTTGGATATGTTCTTCTTGACTTAAAATATCCATTCCAATCTTAAGTGGTGCAAATGCCGCATATAATTGCGTCTTGATGAAGTTAGGTAATGTAAAGTTACTGTTAGGTGTTCGAACAAATAATGGACGACCTTCAGGCATATGTGTAATATTTTCACCTGATAAGTAACTATAATTCATTAATCCACCTGCATCGGCATCAGCATGAGTTGATTCTAAGAATAATCGTTCATACAACTGATCTGGTGTTAAATGAACACCTAGTTTTGCTGCGAACTCGCCAAAGATTGAAGCCCATGCATTAATATCTGACGAACTATTATTAACATGAACCATTGCAACTGGCGCACCACTTGGTGTTGTTACAATATCAATATCTTTGTACACTTTTTTCATAGGCTGATCTAAAACAGTCATAGAAAAAGCAGAGGTTCCAACTGAGATATTACCTGTTCTCTTACGTACACTGTTGGTCCCAACCATCCCTGTACCTGCGTCACCTTCAGGTGGTGCCATCAAGCTACCACTTTCAAGTTTGCCACTAACATCAAGTAATTTAGCTCCTGTATCTGTTAATGATCCAGCATTTTCACCAGCTCTCAAAACAGTAGGTAGGATGTCTTTAATATCCCAATCATAAGCAGAAACTTTTTCAATACCACTGAATTTATCTAATAAATCAGCTGAGTATGTGCCTGTTTTTTCATCAATTGGGAAAATACCAGAGGCATCCCCAATTCCGATAACTTTTTTACCAGATAACATATAATGAACATAACTAGCTAATGTTTCTAAATGACCAATGTCATTTACATGGGCTTCATTATTTAAAACAGCTTGATAAAGATGTGCAATACTCCAACGTTGTGGAATATTGAAGTTTAACAACTCTGTTAATTCATCAGCTGATTGTTCTGTATTATTATTTCTCCATGTTCTAAAGGGAACTAATAAATCATCAGATTTCGAAAAGACAAGGTAACCATGCATCATAGCACTGATACCAATTGAATCTATTTTTGTTAATGATTCATGGTATTTGCTTTGAACATTTGCAGCCATTTGTCTATAACTAGCTTGAATCCCCGTCCAAACTTGTTCAAGAGAATAAGTCCAAAGACCATCCTCCAATTGGTTTTCCCAATTGAAGCTCCCTGTTGCAATTGTCTTAAAATCGTCCGTAACTAAAACTGCTTTGATACGTGTTGAGCCTAATTCAATTCCAAGTGAAACTTGACCATTTTTTATTGCTTGAGATGTTTTTACTAAATCCATATCAATTACACTCCTAACGTATAGGTTACTTAATTTCTTGTACCTTCTTTTTCAATTTCTTCTAATGAGCGACCACGTGTTTCTGGAACGAAGAAACGAATGAATAGAACACCTAATAAACAAATGATTCCGAAGATTGCGAACACAGCATCTTGTGGCATTGAAGCTGTCATAATAGGGAATAATAGTCCTACTAAGAATGATCCAATCCAGTTAGCTGAAGATGCAATTCCTGAAGCACTTCCACGAACAGCTAATGGGAATAATTCACCAACTAATACCCATGTAAGTGGAGCCCATGTAAATGAGTAGAATGCAACGTAGATACATAAGAAAACAACAATCATCATAGGACTCGTATTTGGTACAACCATGTTAATGATTGTAGGTAAGATAAATGATAGTCCCATTACTAAACCGCCAAGAATTAAAAGTGTTCTACGTTTAAATTTATCTGCAATAACTAAGAATAAGAGTGAACCTAAGACAAGGATAATCCCTTGAATAATTGGCCACATTAGTGCTGAACTTGCTTCATTCCCAGTTGCTTTTTCAACAATTAAAGGAATGTAATAGAAGATTGCGTTAGCCCCTTGGAATTGTTGGAATGCAGCAACACCAACACCGGCCATAACTAAGTAACGATATTTACCTGTGAATAATTGAACCATTGATGTTTTTTCAATATGATTTTCTTCACCCGCAGTAGTTTGAATATCAGCTAATTCTTGTTCAACTTCATTAGCTGGACGAATCCAAGTTAATACTTGGCGAGCTTCATCAACTTTATTTGTTTTAACTAAGAAACGAGGTGATTCTGGTAAACGTGAAACCCCAAAGTATAAAACAACAGCTGGTACTGCTGCTAAGCCAAGCATAACGCGCCATGCCCATGCTTCAGGTAAATCTTTTAATAGAAAATCCATAATATATGAAAGTAACATTCCGGAAACAATCATTGTTTGATTAATTCCTGATAGTCGTCCTCGTAATTTAGCCGGAGACATTTCTGACATGTATGCTGGTACTAATGCTGATGAAGCACCAACTGCTAGTCCAAGGAAAATACGAACAATAATTAAATACATTTGGCCATTATTTGGTGAGAATGATGCGAGTAATGAACCAATAACGAAAATAATAGCTGACATCAAAATCATTTTACGTCGACCTAGCTTATCTGAAAGCTTACCGGCTAACGCGCCACCAAAGATGGCACCGAACATAACTCCTGAAGTAATCCAACCAACGGTTCCGGCACTATTTTGAAGAGCCCAATCTTTTTGCAAGAATGGTAAAGCCCCCGTCATAACCCCGATATCGTATCCGAACAAAATTCCTCCGAATGACCCAAAAAAGTAAATAAACTTACTAGATATTTTCTTTTCTTTTTGCATATGACACCTCCAAATTTTATTGTCCGATTGGTACGACCAACCGAAAAACCTACAGCAACCGTTTTCTGAAAACGTTTGCATTTATCAACAAGGTCATTTTCTCACATTCATTCGAACAAATCAATAGTTATTTTTATTTGTTCGAATGAATTTCAAAAAAATAAGTATTACTCAAATTTGAGTAATACTTATCATGCTTTAATTCCTATTTTTAACGCTTTCTCGAATGATTAGCTTTGCATCATATACGACAGATTTCGCCGACATTGTTTTAGAATTAATCATTTTTAATAACATCGTCGCAGCTTCTCGGCCCATTTTTTCCTTTGGATGTCTAATTGTTGTTAATTTAGGTGACATATATTTTGATAATTGATAATCATCAAAACCAACAATTGAGATATCTTCAGGAATTTTCATTCCCATCGACTTAACAATATCTATTAATTTAATGGCAAGCTGGTCATTGTAACAAACAATCGCGGTTGGATGATCCGATCTATGCAGAATCTTTTCAATTTTTTTATAGATATTTTGCATTGAATCAGCAGATTGGTACATCAATATCTCACTTTGGTATGAAATAGCTGAATGTTCCATATAAGCTTGCACGAATCCATTCATTCTTAACTGACCTTGTTTATCATCCACTTTAAAAATACCAAGTATTTTTCCATGTCCTTCATTTATCAAATGCTCTGTAGCAACCTCACTACCATTAAAATCATTTAACTCTAAGTATGGAATTTCCAAGTTTTCATAATGTGCATTAATAAAAAGGACTGGTATTTTTTGCGCCACTATCTTTTCGTATAAATCCTTATTTTTATTTATTAATGCGCTTTGTGTTGGTTCTACGATTAGTCCAGATAAATTCATTTCAAGCATTCTTAAAAGGCTATATCGTTCTTTTTCAGCATTATCAAGCGTATTACTTAGCATGATTGTATATCCCTCTTCAGAAATAATACGATCTATTCCAGTGATAATATTTGGAAAAATATAATCAGCAATATGTGTCGTCATGACACCAATTATTTTATTATTTTGTGTCACTTTTTTTACAGTATGCCAATCATTAACGAAGATACCGCCACCTTGTATTCGGTAGACATACCCTGCATTCTCTAAATCACCAATTGCTTTACGAACCGCATAACGACTAGATTCGTAAATCGACATTAACTGTGATTCAGTCATTAATTTATCGTTTACTTCATATTCACCCGCGACAATTTTCGCTTTAATTTCACGATAAACATGCTCATATTTGTTTTCCAAATCAAATCCACCACCTATTAATTCTAATTTTACCATACCCAGTATGTTAACTACGAAATTTTCATACGCTTAATATAAAAAGTAACCAACTAAAATAGTAATTAGTTAGTTACTTTAATTTTTTCATTTATGGTAATTTATTTCCTGCTGCACGATAAATTTCGTACCATTCTTCATGTGTTAGCTCAAGTTCTGAAGCATTCGCAATTTCAACAATTCTTTTTGCGTTCATTGTTCCAGCAATCACCTGCATTTTAGCTGGGTGACGTAGAATAAATGCTGTTGCGATTCCAGTATTAGTTGTTTCTTTTTCTTTAGCTAAACGGTTTAAAACTTCATTTAATTCAGCAAATTTTGGATTATCTAAGAATGTACCTTCAAAGAATCCGTATTGGAATGGTGACCATGCTTGAATCGTCATTTTTTTAAGACGCGAATATTCTAAAATACCGCCATCACGATTAATTCCAGCATCATTAACCATATTCACATTTGTTCCCAAATCAATCATTCCAGTGTGCATGACACCGAATTGGAGTTGGTTAACTAATAGTTTCATATCCAAAGCTTGTTGTAATAAATCAACTTGCCCAGGATAGAAATTACTAACACCAAAATGACGTACTTTTCCAGATTTTTGTAGTTTTTCAAATACACGAGCAATAGCTTCAGGTTCCATTAACGTATCAGGTCTGTGTAACAATAAGCTATCAATATATTCCGTATTTAATCGTTTTAAAATACCGTCAACACTTTTTTCAATGTGTTCAGCAGTAAAATTATACTCTACACCTGGAACGATACCACATTTTGATTGAAGAATAATGTCTTCACGTGATAACCCAGTTTCAGTAAATCCTGCCGCAAACACTTCTTCAGCTTTTCCTGCACCATAAATATCTGCGTGATCAAAGAAATTAATGCCATGATCAACTGATGTTTGAATCATTTCTGCAGCTTGCCCAGTCGACAATTCTGGCATGCGCATGCATCCCAAACCGACAGATGATACTTGAAGTTCGCTATCGCCTAAATTAATCATTTTCATTTTATTACCCCTTTTCAAGTCATGCCTTGATTCTAGCATTCAAATCAAGAAGGCGCTACCAAAACGATTACTTACTAGATATATAACTGGGTTTCTGCTGGCTTGGTTTCACTAATCACATCACCATTATGGACTGATAACATAACGGCAGCACGTGTATTCAACGCATCATAAAAATTATCACTATCCATAATGACGAAATTAGCTGGTTTTCCAACTTCAATTCCATAATGATCCATAACATGCATAGATTTAGCGCCATTAGTCGTCACAAATCGGTAAGCATTCATAATTTGACTATAACCCATAATCTGAGTCGCATGTAATCCCATGTGCAAGGCGTCTAACATGTTGCCATCTCCCATTGGATACCATGGATCTTTGATGTCATCTTCACCAAATGCAACGTTCAACCCATTCTCATCCAATTCTTTGACGCGTGTTAACCCACGACGCTTTGGATATGTGTCAAAACGTCCACCTAAGAACATATTTACAAGTGGATTAGCAATAAAGTTCATTTCTGACATCTTCAATAAACGCATTAATTTGTACAAATAAGCATCATCATATGAACCCATCGCTGTTGTATGTGATGCTGTAACCTTATCTTTCATCCCTGTTTCTAAAGCTAATGTCGCAACGGTTTCCAAGCTACGAGAACTAGGATCATCGATTTCATCCGTATGTGCATCAAATAATAAATTATATTTCTGAGCCAATTCAAAAGCGAAATGGAGTGATTCAACTGCATATTCTCTATTAAATTCAAAATGGGGAATTGCACCAATTGCATCCACTCCTAATTCAGCAGCTTTTGTCATTAATTCCTTCCCATTTGGAAATGATAAAATACCTTCTTGTGGGAAAGCAACTAATTGTAATTCCATCCAAGGTTTAACTTCTTCGCGGACCTCAATTAAAGCTTTCAAAGCCACTAAATCAGGATCAGTCACATCAACATGTGAACGAACAAACTGAACACCATGGGCTGCCTGCATTTTTAATGCTGTAACAGCACGTTCTTTAACATCTTCATGGGTTAACGTCTTTTTACGTTCAGACCAAATCCGAATGCCATCAAATAAAGTCCCAGATTCGTTCCATTCCGGATCACCTGCTGTGAGCGTTGAATCCAAATGAACATGTGGATCAACAAATGGCGGTAACATCAATTTATCGGTTGCATCAATGACTTTTTCATCAGCATTTTGTTGTAAATTTACCCCAATCTCAGTAAACATGCCATTTTCTACTCGAATATCTTGTAATTCTTCTTTATTTTCAATATGTACTTGTTTAATTAACATCGATTATCACTCCTCATTAAATTATCTATCATTCAAATTGTACATGACTTACACCCAATTTAATATTTTTAGTTAACTAAAAAAAGATTAATTCCAAGAATACTTAGAATTAATCTTTGAACTTTTATAATTAGTTTTTTTCTGCACCTAACTTAGTTGATTCATCTTCAATAAATTTAAAACCTGATTGTTTTTTTTCAGCTTGTGGATGTTTAGCACGTTCGTCCATTGCTTTTTGAGCCATTGCTTTGCGTTGTTCTTTACTCAACTTTGCCATTGCTATCGCCTCTTTTGATTTGGACAGTTATATTAAGTTCTAACTTCAACTTTCATTATAGTCCTATTTTATCAAAGTGGCACAAATTAAATCATTTATTTAAAATTACTGTTTTTTTGGGACGGTTGGTGTTGCTCTAAAAGCATTCACATTTTTATCCAAAATAACTTGTTCATTGCTTCCAGAATCTAAAATTGTATTTTGCGTTGACTTCTTTTCAACCAAAACAGTTGTTACTGTGACTTTTTTTAATTCTTCGGTTGCTAGTAACGCATCTACTTGTGCAGAAAATGCTGAATCGCCACTACCTGATTGAATTTCTGTAGCCACAACATTATTATTTGCAATATAATTACCATGTCCGGCAGCAAGTCGGATAATGACCGGTGTTGCACCAACTGGTTTAAGCGTGTTTTGATCAACCGTTTCTGAAAAATGATTTCCAATGACGGAATTATCATTACCGCTAATTGATAACAGCCCATATAAATCGTCTAATCCATTATCTCGATGTTGCATAGGCGCCCACGGTTCTTGATCATGCAGCATATGGTTTGAAGAAACCAATATCTCTGAGCAATTATCATCTAAAATAACCATTCCGGGATAAAATGCATGAATGCGATTATTTGTAACAGACGATTTCGTCACGCCAGATAATGAAATGCTACTTGCACCTCTTGGGAAAATATTATTAGTCGTAATTAGCAGTCCTCCGAAGTTTTCCGCAAAAATGGTATAGCCATTAAATCCAGCGCCCATTAAATTTTCAGTTACTTTCGAAGCTTGTCCCCATCCACGTAGTTCAATACAATTACCACATTCAGCAATAAAATTATCGTGGATTGTTAATGCATCTGCGTTATAAATGGTTACACCATGTTCTAAGTAAACAAAACCCATTTCTGTAATACGGAATGAATCTTGTGCACTTGCAACATAAATTCCAGTCTTACCATTCACATACGTATTTTCTGGATTTTTTTCGCCTGTGCCATCATCAATAAAGTGTAACCCATCAATATTAAAGTTCGAAAATTCGACTGAACTAATACGCGGATTTCCTTCTCTTGCAACATAGAAAGCTGCACCTTCAGATTCTTCATCCGTTGTTTTAGGATCGAGGTCAACAAGAACACGACTACCACCAGGCCATAATTCATGTAAATTTGACCATTCGTTTTGTGGTACGTTAAACCGAATGCTTGATGACGTAAATCCATGCCCAGATCCTTGAATTTTAAGAAAACTAATATCTATTAAGACTTGTGTACGCAAGTGATAATCAGCTGGTGGTAGATAAATAACTGCCCCTGGTTTTCCACCATCATTGCTATTACTATCAGTTTGATGACTTTTAATATCAGTAATAATACTATTAATAACTTCCCCAATATCTTCGTACGGGTTACCAATAGGCCATTTTGTTACATCATAATAATTTTTGTTTGTCATTATTTTACCCTCCAATTTTGTTAAATAACCCTATCATTCAGATAACATTTTTTCAGCTAAAGCGAAGTTTCCAACATTGGCTGATCCATTATTAGCAACTTGTGGTGCTGTAATATATTGATCTAATGGAGGAACGTCAACATAATCATTTAAAATTTCTTTGAATTCATGTCGCACTTTTTCCAATAAAACATCATTTGTAACGCCGCCCCCAAAAATAATTTTATTAGGACGTAAACTTAACGTTGTTTGAACGGCAGCCTGAGCAATATAGTAGGCCATAATATCCCAAGTTTTGTCTGTTAATGGGACATCTTTACCTTTTTTACCAGTCCGTGCTTCAAATGTTGGTCCAGCAACTAAGCCCTCTAAACAATCACCATGAAATGGACAGACACCTTTAAAATCAAGATCATCAGGATGTCTCTTAACTAAGACATGGCCCATTTCAGGATGGCCAATACCGCCAACTAAGTGGCCATCAATTACTGCTCCAGCGCCCACACCAGTTCCAATTGTGTAATAAACAAGTGAATTAATTTTCTCATTAAACAATGTCGACATTGTATATTCACCGTAAGCTGAACCATTTACATCCGTTGTCCAAAATGTTGGAATATCCAGTTTGCCCTTAAGAAATCCCAAGAAATCCGTATCACCCCAACCCGGTTTTGGTGTTTTCGTGATAAATCCATATTTAGGTGACGTTTTTCTGATTTCAATTGGTCCAAATGAGGCAACACTAAGTGCAGCTATTTCAAATTGCTTAAAATAGTCTACGACTGCCGTTAATGTTTCAACAGGTGTAGTCGTGGGAATTTGAATTTGATCCTTTACTTGATAATCTTCGTTACCTACCGCGCATACAAATTTAGTGCCACCTGCTTCAATACTTCCTAATAACATTACATTGTTCCTCCAAGTTCATATATTTTAATATCATAATTAGTTGAATCGCTACTTGTTTCAACTATAAGTTCCTTTTCATCATAAACCCTTTCAGAGAAACATGCTTCTCCATTATTCACAAATAATTCTGCTGAACTGTTGTCCATTAATAAATGAACATCCAATTCATTGGCAACGCTCACATTAGTTTCTCGAAGTAAATCGTCATTATACTTTTGTAATGTTACCTTACCTGTTGCAGCTTGATAGCTAACTTTTATTAATAATTTATTATCGCTATTTTTAATTTTAACGCTGACATTTTCTTGCCCATTAAAGTTCGCTAAATACTCAAAACTCTTTGTAGGGGCTTCAAAAATAGTGGTTGTATCCTTAGGTTTAGTGACATCTAATAATACTTTTTCGCGCAATTTTTTAATTTCTTCAACTGGTGTCATCAATAATTTACCATTTTTCATATTTAATTCTCTTGGAAATGTTAGTGCGCCTGCCCAACCATCTTCCTGTTCTGGCATGGGGCTCTCCCACATGTCCATCCATGCAAATATGATCCTTCTACCGTCAGGCGTAACCATTGATTGTGTTGCATAGAAATCATGTCCATAATCTAATTCAGTGAACTCACCATGATGTAATGAATGTGTCTCTTCATCAAATTTTCCAGTCAGATATCCTGTTTGGAAGAAATTTCTATATTTTAATTTATCAGCTTTAATTCCTTGTGGTGACATTACTAAAACGTCTTGTCCGTCAATTTCGAAAAGGTCAGGACATTCCCAAACGAATCCTTCAGAATCAACTGATTTAGCAGTTGCAATAGGTCCTAAGTAGTCCCAATGTTCTAAATCATCTGAGTTATACATAAGAACTCGACCCAAGCCATCCTTATTTTTGCTTCCGATTACAATATTATATTTTCCATTTTCAAACCAAATTTTTGGATCTCTAAAATCAGCATCATTATCTACAGGAGGCATTGAAATCACTGGATTACCAGCAAATTTTTCAAAAGTTATGCCATCATCACTAACGGCTAGGTTTTGATTCTGCCAATAACTATCCGGATCATTTTTGTCTTTCAAATTATGTCCTGTATAAATTAAATAGAGACGCTCATCCTTCACAATTGCGCTACCTGAAAAACAGCCATCCTGATCTTCTTGATCACCAGGAACCAAAGCAATTGGTAAGCTTTCCCAATTAACTAAATCTTTACTTCTTGAATGACCCCAATGCATTGGTCCCCACTGTGTTGAATTTGGATGATGTTGATAAAAGATGTGATAGTACCCTTTAAAAAAGCAAAACCCATTTGGATCATTCATCCAACCTGCTGGTGCCGTAATATGATACTTTAATCGATATCTTTCATCAGTTACCTCTGGATAATTAATCGTTTCATTTTTCAAAATTGTCTTCTCCTCGTTCTATATGTTAACCGGTTGTCATTATCTTAAAATAAAAACGCACCTACTATGCCGTTTCTCCTTTATATAATTGTACCGGTAGTACTACTTGCATAGGTGTCTCTTTACCTTCTATTTTCTTCATTAAAATATCAATAGCTGCATCAGCCATCTGTTCAATTGGTTGAATAATTGTTGTTAGTTCTGGTTTAAATAATCGAACAACATCTGTCCCATCATAGCCAATAACAAGTAAATCTTCAGGTACTCGTTTGCCATATTCTCTAGCTATTTTTATGATCAAACTAGCGTCTGTATCATTCGAAGCAAAAATACCATCCACTCGTTTAAGATCCTCAAAAATTCTTTTAATAACTTTTGTTTTTTCTGTTTCTGTCCAATTAAAATCAATTGTATACGTTACGGCTGGCAACCCATGTTCACTCATAATTTTCTCGTATGCCCTACGTCTATCTCGAGCAGGCGTTTCTAAATCATAAGGTCCATTTGTATGTACAATTGAGGTTGCCCCATGTTCTAATAGCAATTCTGTTGCCATTTTACCGCCACTATAATTATCAGAAGAAACGACCGGAATATCACCATTCATAATTCTATCAATTGCGACAATTGGTAAATTTGTATTATGATATTCTTCAATTCCTTCATTATGTGCTCCAACAATTAGCCCATCAACTTGATTTGCCATTAGTTTACGTAAATAAGTCACTTCTTTTTCTGAATCATTTTTTGAGTTACCGATAAGAACCTTATAACCTCTATTAAAAAGTTTCGTTTCTAAATGGTAAGCTAATTGTCCAAAAAAAGGATTCGCAATGGTTGGGAAAATAAGCCCTATTAGTTTTGTTTCTTTATTAAATAATTGTCTTGCAACATCATTAGGCTGATAATGTAACTCTTTCACAGCATCACGAACCTTTTTAACTGTCTTTTCGCTAAGATAACCTCTATTGTTCAACACCCTAGATACAGTCGTTTTAGAAACGCCTGCCAATTCAGCGACATCATCAAGTTTTGGATTTTGCATTTTATTTGCTCCTAAGTCGTCTAATTTTAGTTAAATTGTTACCGCTTAACTTTTAGTACTCTTAGTTTACCATAAAATAAGCAAAACCATTATCCCCACCATTAACTTTTTAAGCTGCTTCTTTTTTAGCTAATTCTAATCTAACTTTATCTTCATTTCGTTCAAATTTACCATAGAAAAACATTGGAACTGCAGCAAGTATGAACAGCATGGCTGGAATCCAGATAAAACTTAAGTTAATGCCTAATAAAGATTGACTCGTTTGAGTGTGATTGGGTATATATCCAAAGAATTGCATTACTTGTGATGGAATAAATCCGCCAATCCCACTACCTGCTTTAACACAGAATGCACTTCCAATAGCTGTTAAAAAGCCACTGGCTCTGATTCCTGTTTTCCATTGACCAAAATCAACCGCATCAGCCAACATTAGGAATGGCATTGCAGCTGCAACACCCGTTCCAATTGATCCTAGGCAATATAAGATAACAACCCAAACTTGATTACTACCAACTGCTTGAAGCAACATGTTACAGATTGCTCCCATCAATAGTGCTCCAATTAGAACCGTTCTTTTATTTGTACGTTTAACAAGTAATGGAATTGATATCATCCCTATAACAGCAACAACAGATAAAGAACCAGCAACTGCGACTAATGATTTTGCATGGATATTATATTGAAAATAATAAATCATGCCTGAACTTCTAACAGTTGTTCCAATCCAATAGAATAAGTTGGAAATAACCAATAAAATCCAAGGCCAATTACTTTTTGTTGCTTTAACACTCTGTTTTAATGATATTGATTTCGTAATCGTTGTATTAATTTCTCGTAAATTTAAAAAGGCAATTAAAAAGGCAATAATGGAGATAATCCCTAAAATAATCATTGCATATGAGAATCCTTTACGATCATTTCCTTGCCCTAATATTTGAACTAATGGTAAAACAACACCATTAGCAACCAATAGACCAACATTTCCTCCAACCATTCGATATGAATTCAAAACCGTTCTTTGGTCTGAATCATTTGTTAAGTTAGGTAAAATCGACGTCATAGGGGTACTAATTCCGGTATATATAATTCCTGCAATGACGTAAACAACTGATGCATAGATAACTTTGGACGATCCCGATAAATTCGGTGTAGTAAATGTTAACCATGTAAAGAATGCAAATGGTACACATAACCACAAGAAATACGGCCGACTTTGTCCCCATTTTGTATGTGTATGATCAATTAAAAAGCCCCATATTGGTGCATCAAACATATCAACGCATCGTGTGACGAGCAAGATAGTTCCAGCTACACCAATCCCAATTCCAAAAACATCTGTATAAAAATATAACAAGTACGTACTAATACTTACAAATAGAATATTTCCGCCAAAATCTGTAAGTGAATAACTTAGTTTTCGAAAAAGAGGAATTTCTTCAACTTGATTTGTATCTACGTTTACTTTGTTTTCCATTCTATTTACCCCATTCTATTTGTTTAATAAATGTCCCATTTCACTAAAAAATAGCAATTGCCTGTACCTATAAACTCAACTTTTAGAAAGCGCTTTCTGAAAGAATAACCAAAGTATAACCTGTTTATATTTTTATGTCAACCGGTTGTCATTTGTTTTTTTATTAATCAAAAAGCATCTCATTTATTAATAAATGAGATGCTTTTTCTTTCTATAATAACTTTTAAAGACTTTCTCCATTTGTTTCAATTACATTTTTATACCAAGTAAATGAGTCTTTTTTATAACGTTTCATCGATCCATTGCCCTCATTATCACGATCAACATAAATCATACCATAACGCTTTTTCATCTCACCAGTTGTAAATGATACTAAATCAATAACACCCCATGGTGTATATCCTAAGACTTCAACACCATCATAATCAACTGCTTTTTCGATTGCTTCAATATGTTCTTTTAGATAACTTACACGTTCAGGATCATGAATTTCATGATTATCTTCAAGCTTGTCAATCGCGCCAAAACCATTTTCAACAATAAATAACGGTAACTGATAGCGATCATATAATCGATTTAACGTATATCGTAAACCATCGGGATCAATTGCCCAGCCCCAGTCACTAGATTTAATATACGGATTAGGAACCCCATTAGGTAGTCCACCATTCACAACATCACCTAAATGATCTGCTTCAGCATCTGCTTTAACAACTGTTGACATATAGTAACTGAATCCTAGATAATCAACTGTCCCTTTTTTCAATATCTCCATATCGCCTTCTTGAATCCCAACATCATAATTGTGACGTTCAAACTCTTTTAGTGCATAACGTGGGTATTCTCCACGAACATGAACATCTGGGAAAAAGAAGCGTTGATGCATTGCCTCTTCAGCAGCCATGATATCTTCCGGATCACATGAATAAGGATAAATTGGTACGTGTGATACCATGCATCCTATTTCAAAATCAGAATTAATTTTTTTACCAGCAATAACCGCCTTAGCGCTAGCCAAGAGTTCGTTATGTGCAACTCGATACATAATTTCTTTGGGATTTTCACCATCGTTCACAATAACTCCAGAATTAGTCCACAAAAAGATGGGGTTATTTGTATCCATTTGATTATTAATTTCATTAAATGTCATCCAATATTTTACTTTAGATTGATAACGTTTAAAGCAAACCGTAGCAAAATTTTCAAAAAAATCAATTAATTTACGATTTCTAAAACCACCATATTCTTTAGCTAAATGGAGTGGCATTTCAAAATGCGATAGGGTAATCACTGGTTGAATACCTTTTTTTAATAATTCATCAAAAACATCATCATAAAATTGTAATCCCGCTTCATTTGGTTCGCTTTCATCTCCCATTGGGAAAATACGTGACCACGCGATTGATGTTCGTAAGCACTTCAATCCCATTTCAGAGAAAAATTGAATATCTTCTTTGTAATGATGATAAAAATCAATTGCATCATGATTCGGATAAAATTTATCTGTTTCAATAGTTTCCGTAATTTCCCGCGGAACACCATTTGCTCCTGCAGTCATCACATCAATAACACTTGGCCCTTTTCCATCAACATTCCAGCCGCCTTCAAACTGATGAGCAGCCAAAGCGCCACCCCACAAAAAATCCTTCGGTAATTTAGACATTTTATTTTTCTCCTTTTGGAATTAATTCCATTATTGGTTCTCCATGGTGAATTTCATTTTGCGTATACGCAATAACATCTTCGTAATCATCTGAATTAGTCACAATTACAGGTGTTACTACTGAAAATCCTGATTCTTTTATCTTCTCTTGATCAAATTCAACAAGTAAATCACCCATTTTTACATAATCATGATTTTTAACTTGTGTTGCAAAATATTTTCCTTTTAATTCAACGATATCCATTCCAATATGAATTAAAACTTCTACACCATCTACAGATTTTAATCCAATCGCATGTTGTGTCTCTGTAGTCATGACAACCTGACCATCAAATGGTGCATATATTTTATTATCCGTTGGATTTACAGCAACACCTTTGCCCATTGCACCAGATGAAAATACTTCATCCTCTACTTCTGTTAACGCAATTACTTTCCCTGTTACAGGGCTATTAACAACGCCTGGTGCATTTATTACTGGCGTACTCATAACTGGTGCGACCTTAGCTGGTGCATCATCTAACTGTGCTTCCATTGTTGCGACTTCACTAACTGTTTCACCCGTACCAAAAATTTGAACAAGTAGAACTGAACCCACAATTGCTACAATACATCCAACAACCATACCAATAAATGAGTGTGGGTATTTAGGACTAATTGCATTTACAATGGTTAATAAACTTGGTAGTCCAGCATAAGCAAAATAATATGAATTAAAGAAACTTGTAATTAATGCACCAAACGCTCCTGAAATACAACCAAAGATAAATGGTTTTTTAAATCTTAATGTCACACCATAAATTGCTGGTTCTGTAATCCCAAATAATCCTGTAATAAATGCTGAAAGAGATATATTTTTTAATTCTCTGTTCTTAGACTTAATAAATACACCTAAAACAGCACCAACTTGTGCGACCACTGCAATTGTTTGAAAAGCCTGAAATGAGTCCATTCCATTCATTTTGAAATTGGCCATAACCATTGGCGTAACACCCCAATGGATACCAAAAATAACAAGTACTTGCCAGAAACCACCAATAATAACACCTGCTAAAGGTGGTGCAACTTTAACTAAATAATTATATCCTTTTGCGATTCCTTCAGCTCCAAGAGATGAAAGTGGTCCAATAATTAAGATTGTTAAAGGAACCATAATTAATAGACATAATAATGGAACAGCAAGTTCTTTAATAATGTCAGGTATCTTTTTACTCAAGAATCTTTCAAGATAAGAAAGAATCCAAACTAAAAATAATGGTGGCAATACTGATGATGTATAAACTGTTTGAGATAATGGAATACCCATAAAGTTAATACTTGTACCGCTAGCAATAGTTCCAGCCATCTCTGCCCATGTGGGACTAACTAATGCAGCACAACATGCAACAGCGATTAAACTGTTTGTTTTAAAATGTTTAGCTGCCGTTATGGCAATAAATATTGGTAAGAACGTAAATGGTGCCCAAGAAATAAAGCTTAAAACTTGATATGTACCACTTTTAGGAAAATTTGGCATAGCTAAAGTAATTAGAATTAAACTCCCTTGAATAATACCTGCCGCGGCCAATATGTAAACGAATGGGGCAAAAACCGCAGACATTGTTGCAATAACTCGATTCATTATACTTGTTTTTGGTGCTTCTACTTCCTCTACTTCTGAACTATCAATCATTGCTGAGAATGCATCATAAACATCCGCAACATGTGGTCCAATAACTACTTGGAATTGTCCACCACTTTCAACAACAGTGATAACGCCTGCCATTGCTGATATTTTTTCTTTAGCATCTGAAGGAACCTCATGTAGCACTAGTCGTAACCGTGTCGCACAATGCGTTGCTCCTGCTAAATTTTTTTCTCCACCAATTGCTTCTAAAATATCTGTAGCTAATTTTGTATAATCTCTAACCTTACTTGCCATATTTTTCTCCTCCTCAGATAAAAACGAATAAATAGAAAAAAATTGTAAACCCTTACAAATCTTTGTATATGTATATTTTAATTGTACGTGCACAATAAGTCAACACTTTTTTTGTAACCCTTTTCATCTAGATGTACAAGGCGGGAACAATGTTATACAATAAAGGATACATTATTTTAATGGAGGCATGAAATGTTAAAGTATCAAGAAATTGCTGATCAAATTGAGCTTGCAATTAAAAATAAAAATTTGAATCAAGGGACGCAACTCCCTAGTCTAAATGAACTTATTGCCAAATATGCCGTCAGTAAGACGACACTCGTTAAAGCTCTCACAACTTTAGAAGATAAGGGTATTATTTATCAAGTACAAGGTAGCGGAATTTTTGTTCGTCGTCAAAAAAGAGACGGTTACATCGCTCTAATGACGAACATGGGCTTTACAAAAGATTTAGAAAACAGTAAATTATCTACAAAAGTGATTGATTTAAAAGTTGAACTACCCAATGCTGATGTAGCCAGGGAATTAAATTGTGCTCCGGGTGAGGAAGTTTATTTAATAAAAAGAATTCGTTACATCGATAATCAAGTTCTCTGTATTGAGAGATCCTACTATCGAAAAAAACTTGTTCCTTATCTTAATCGCGAAATAATCAGTGAGTCTATTTTTAATTACTTGAAAGAAGTTTTAAAATTAAAAATAGGTTTCTCCGATAAATATTTACGTACAGACACCCTTAAAAAGACAGAATCAACCCTTTTAGAACTACCAGAAAATTCGCCTGGACTCTATATTGATGAACTTTTTTATACAGTAAGCGGTGAACCTTTTGATCTTTCTCAAACTATTTATAACTATAAACATGCTAACTTTTTTATTCAAAGTGGACAAAAATAAAACCATAATTAATAAATTAAAAACCTCAGGGCAATCACTTAAAAAGGTGATTACCCTGAGGTTTTTAATTTATTTCAAGATTCATTTAAAGAATTCTATTTAACTTCCATCTCTTTAATTTTATCGTTAATTTCTTTTTCAACTTTACGATGTTTGGGTGATAATCCTTCGGCAAAAAACAAGACACTACCGATTGCTAAGACATAAGTTAGGCCCATTGTAGAACTGTTCCAGAAAGATGCTCCATAATAAAGAATGCTGCGAGCACCATCATACAAGAAACGCATTGGTAACCATGGAAGAACCCAATCTTGGTAGAATTGAGGTACTAATGGTTGTGCCATTGCCAATAAAGGAATTGAGAAAAATAGTAAGAGGACAAATATAATTACCCCTGGGAAACCAATCCATGTCAATACCCCTGAGAATAACATTATAAAAGCAAAACTTGTAAATGATAAGAACGATGCAATTGTTATAAAATGTGTAAAATCAAATCCTAAAATCCATGTCGCATACGTAGCTGTTGCAAATCCAGTTAAAATTGCAAGTGCTACAGCTGAGATAATGAATGATGATTTAAATGAAAACTTGTGTTTCATTGATTTAAATTCTCTTGAATCTCCAGCGTAGAATAATAATAAACTAATAACCATGCTTGCAATCCAGACGGGTTGGAAGAACGAACTATTCGCTGATGTTAATCCAGCGGTTGAATGTCTAACGGTTGTTTTTACAGTGATTGGGTTATTTAACTTCAATGCAGTCACAGCGGGGACACTCATATTGGCTTTTGCCATATTTGTTAAAATTCCGGCTGAAATACCACCACCAATTTTTGTAACTATTGTTGATAGTGTCGAACCTAAAGTCGTTGACAATGTAGCATTTTTTGCTTCATTTGTTACAACAGTTACATTTGTAACATCTTTTGTTGTTGGATCAGCTAATTTTCCAATTGATGCCGAGAAATCTTTTGGAATTACAATAGCCGCATAATAATGTTGTTTATCCATTGCACTCTTAAGTGCCTTATCACTCTTAACGATATGCCAATCTAACGCCTTATTTTTGCTTCTAGTTAGATTTTCAACGATTTTGTTACCTTGCTTACCACTATCTTCATTAACAATGGCAACAGGTACATCTTTGAGCTCTGATTTTACAGATGGGATTTGCATCACCACCATAATAAATGTAAGTAATACCGAAACTAAAATGGCGAAACCTAAAAATTTATTTTTAAACATAATCATATTCCTCTTTTCTTTTTGAGTGAGCACTCAATCAATTACAAATACGATTATAACCTATCCACAAGTTTAGTCAACCCTAACTTTTAAATATAAACTATCAAAATAATAAGTTTGTCTTTTGTCATCGCTATCAATTGTGTCATAATAGGGCTATAAATAGGATGGTGAATATTATTAAAAATTCTGAATTAAAATTATATGCCAACTCGGATTTATTTAGAGATATAACAGATAAACAAAAACAAATTTTAATCGCCGCAATTGAATTATTCTCAGAAAAAGGCTATGCAAATACAAGTACAAAAGAAATTGCAAAAAAAGCTGGCGTGGCTGAAGGTAATATTTTTAGTAAATATAACAATAAACAAGGCTTACTTAACGCCATTATTGCCCCTGTCATTAAATCCATCTTACCTTCTGCAATGCACGACTTATTAGACGAGTCCATTGATCATTCAAATTTAACTTTGGATTCATTAATTCGTCCTTTGTTAAAAAATAGAATTATTTTTTTGCAAGAAAATGCTAAAGTTCTTAAAATTTTCATTTCTGAACTACTTTATGATAAATCGGTTGTTAAACAGTTATTAGAAAATATTCCCGCCCCATACTGGACGGCACTCAATTCAACTATTGATACACTAAAAGAAAAAAAACTAATTGTCAGTTGGGATAATCTCGAAATTCTTAAGGTTATTTGGTCAACTATAGGTGGTATTGTACTTGGTTATCTTCTTTTTGATCAATCGTTAACAAAAGAAAGTATTGAACATTCAGCAGATGCTCTGATAAACGCACTTAGTGTTTGATAAAAATAAATAATTAAAAATACCCATCGAGTAAACAAGTTACTGTAAAACCTTGTTTACTCGATGGGTATTTTTAATTCAAAGCAGATTATTCATACTAACTAATCTTTTTAATTACGCAGGAATACTATTAATAAATGTTTCTACTTCTTGTTTCGTTTTACGATTTTTATTAACTAAACGTCCTGTTTCTTTACCATTTTCATATGCAATAAAACTTGGAATACCGAAGACACTTAACTCAACAGCTAAGTCCATATTTTCATCTCGATCGACAGCTAAGAATGTGTATTCAGTATATTCTGATTCAATATTAGGCATTTCAGGTTTAATAAAAGCACAATCTGGGCACCATGTTGCAGAAAAAAATAGGATATACTTTCCATCTTTAATTTTATCCATTAATTCACTTACCGTTGTTTCTTTTTCTATACTTTTCATTTTTGCTACCTCCACTAATATGCTTACTTTTTATAAGTATATATCAGATTAGCCATTTTCAATTAAAATATGCTTGCTTATTTATTTTTATCTCTGATTAGTTTAGCTTCTTTATTACCTATATATAGGCTGTATGCAGAATACAATAATACTACAATAACAATCCATTGAATCACACTTGTATTAATATTCTTAACTAAAAGTACCGCAACTAAAACACCTATAATACCAAAAACAGAAAATAAGGTTATTTTTCTAGAATATTGATTGAGTTTTATAAATTGCATACTTCCTATTGGTAAAGAAAATGCACATCCCCCCATCATAATTGGAAATGCAGCAATCGGATCCATTCCCATCGCATAGACAGTTGCCATTGTTAATGAAAATGAGCCTATTCCAATATTATTTAATGCGCCATAAATAAATAATAAAAATCCTGTTACAACTAATTTCCAGCCAAATAGTTCGGTAGCGGTCCCACTAGCAGTGATTAGGCCTAATTTACCAGCGATGATTAACGCGGTTGCAACAAGTAATCCAACGATAACAAATGATCTAATACTATTTTCAGGTAATCTAACAACAAATCTCGGACCAATATAAGCACCCAGCACTTGGCAAATAATACAGACTAGTAACGTCTTAGTACCAACATTGATACTTGTAATATACGCCAGCGACATGACAAATATTGGAATAACATCTTGCGCATTTAACGTACCTGGTAATTTTTTCATAGAAACCCAATTAGCTTTCTGGTATATTGCTGTTGATATGGCAAAATCTGAAATTCCAAAAGTAGAAAAGAAAAAAATAACAATCTGCGATATTGGTGTCCATACTGAACTGGCCGGTTCTTTCATGAAGTCTGATTTATGTCTCATTAAATCACGCATAAAATAACAGATAAATATAAAATTAATAACAATAATTGCCGCAATCAACGTCTTTTGCATGATTAAATCTCCTAGTTAAATGAATCATAATAGTACAGTTTAACTCAATTTATTCCTAGATAAAATAGTCTATATTAATTTTTCTATTTTATACTATATAATTAGTCCTTTAAAGTCTAAAATTAGAAATATAAGGTATGCTACTGTTAATTGTTTATATAATTTATAAAAGGAGATGCACTATGCTAACAGACTTTTTTGCTTATAATTCATTTAGTCATTTGAAACTAAAGGTAGATTCATTGATTCCATATGGTTTTACAAAAACAGCAGAAGAAATCTATAATTATCAAGTTTCAATTCTTAATAATCAATTTATACTAACCGTCTCAATTTCCCCCTCTGAAAAAATTAATACTACTATTATTGATGCTCTAACTAAAGAAGAATATACACTTTATAAAAATCAGTCTGCAACAGGATCATTTGTCAGTTCAATCAGAAAATCAGTGATTGAACAACTGGATTTAATTGTTGCTAGTTGTTTTGAAACTACTCCAGTATTCCAAACTGCTGATTCACAATCTATCATTAATTATGTACAAGAACATTATCAGACCAATCTAGAATTCCTCTGGAAACAGTTTCCAAATGACGCTGTTTTACGTCGATCAGATTCTAAAAAATGGTATGCCGCTTTAATGAAAATTCCAGCAACTAAAATAGGCTTGGATTCCGAGAAATTAGTTGAAATACTTAATATTCGAATGGATCCTGACCTGCTCATCAATAAAATAGACAAAAATCAAATTTTTCCAGGGTACCATATGAATAAAAAACACTGGGTTTCAATTTTATTAAATGGCCAAAATAATTTAGACACTGTTTATTCTTATATTGATACTAGCTATGGACTAGCTAAATAAAAGGCGAACTAAAAAAATCCATTCTAATAGTCAACAAAATTTGAACTTGTTTACTTAGAATGAATTTTCGCTTATCATTAAACACTTGTACTTTTTTAGTATATACGTAGCTTTGTAGCTCAATTTTATCTACTTATTAATATTTTCTTTAAATAGGTTGTATATATCATCAACTGTATTCGATTTTTTTAATTCTTCCACAAATGAGTCATGGACAAGTAATTTCGATGTATTTGATAAATACTGTAAATGCTTTCCATCATCTTTTTCTGGAATTAGAAATGAGATAACTGTATCTACTGGCTGATTATCAAATGTTTCCCATTCAATAGGCTCACGTAATTTAACAATTAGCATTGCTGATTTATTAATCGATTCATCCTGTGCATGAGGTATCGCAATGCCTTTTTCCATCCCTGTCGTTCCCTCAGACTCACGAATCTTATACTTATTTAAAATATAACTTTCATTATTCGTATATCCTAATTTTTTAGCAAAATTTGCTAAAAAATGTAAGAGTTCTTCTTTATCAGAAACGGCTACGTTCAATTCAATGTTTTTTCTTTTCAATATATTATCGAATTCATTTTCATTCATTTTTATATCATTATCTTGCTCTTGTTCAAAGTTGGTATTACTACCTACATTCATCACTAAACTATTATTTTTTTTAGCTTGGCGACCAGCAATAGCGGCTAGTAAGACAGCAGATACAAGTGATCCAATAATAATCCATAATACCCACAGTAATGGTTTATTCACTAACGGTAATACAATAAATCCACCATGTGGAGCCGGTACACTAATTCTAGTTACATAGGTTAAAATCGCAGCAATCGAAGAACCAACCATAAATGCAGGAATATTTAGTAGCGGATTCTTTGCCGCAAATGGAATTGCACCTTCTGTAATATGAGTTGATCCTAATAAAAAGTTAACGTAACCTGCGCTGCGCTCTTTATCTGAGTATGCTTTTTTGTTGAACAGTACAGCAAACCCTGTTGCCAATGGTGGCGCAATACACGCTGCAGAAACTCCTGCCATAAAGAAATAATTTCCCTGTGCTAAAAGAGCTGTTCCGGTTAAATATGCTGCTTTATTAATTGGCCCACCCATATCTGAAGCACACATAATTCCAACAACTAATCCTAATAGAATGGGACTTGAATTTTCTAAACCCTTTAAAAACGTCATCATTCCTTCATTAATTGTTGCCATTGGAACTGATAGATACCAAATAATAGAGCCTGATAAAAATACTCCAATTACAGGTAAAATAAAAATGGCTTTCAGTCCATCTAATGATTTAGGTAGTTTTTTTAATAAGAACTGTAATATTAAAATCGTATACCCTGCTAAAAATCCACCAATTATTCCACCTAAAAATCCCGTTCCATTTGTATATGCTATCATTCCCGTTACAAATCCAACTATCAATCCAGGTCTTTTACCAATAGCCTCAGCTATATAGGCACATAGAATTGGAACCATAAGATTCATTGCAAATCCGCCAATAGTGTTCAATAAATGTGCTATATCGTTATATTGAGGGCTTTTTATGTCTGCTGAATTAATTCCCCAAAAAAATGATACGGCTGTTAACACTCCCCCAGCAACTACTATTGGTAACATATGTGACACTCCATTCATCACGTACACATACATTTTGTGCCAAAATGAGCCAGATAAATTTACTGTTTCTTCATTCGATGAAATTTTTGCTCCTTTTCGATGATAGGTAGGTAAATTATCATCTGTCAATATTTGATCAATTAATACATCTGCCTCTTTCATACCTTTCGTAACTGACACATTTATCATTTTTTTACCATCGAATCGATCAATATCTACATCTTTATCTGACGCAATTATTACACCATCAGCATCATCAATTTCTTGTTGTGAAAACGCATTTTCTATACCACTTTGACCATGAGTTTCAACTTTAATTGATATACCTCTTTTTTTAGCGGCTTGTTCTAAGGCCTCTTGCGCCATGTATGTATGCGCAATTCCTGTTGGACATCCAGTAGCTGCAATTATTTTATATTTTGTCATCTTAATTCCTCCTTAATATTAGATATTTTTACCTGCTTAGTCAGCTCTTTTACATTCGAAAAATCTGTTAACCCTTTTGAAAATGCCGTTGAACTCGCGGCTGCTATACTTTCTCTAAATACTTCTTCTATTTTTTTGTCCCCTATCGCTACCCCTGCTAAAAAAGTTCCCAACATGGTGTCGCCGGCCCCAGCCGTGTTAACAACGGTTCCTTTAGGGACAGTTCCATATAACACAACCTCTTTATTTATAAACATTGCACCACCGCCACCCAATGATAATAAAATATTTTGTGCACCCAATTTAATTAATTCTTTTGAATAAGTTATCAATTCATGTTGAGATAGTTTATGTTCTACGCCAAACCAACTCATTAATTCTTCATCATTTGGTTTTAAAATATAAGGATTATATTTCAATGTATCCAGTACGGTTTGATAACTAGTATCCAAAACTAGCTTATATCCTTTTTCCTGCGCCTGCTTTGCGATACTAATTAAAATTTCTTCAGAGATTCCGTCAGATAAACTACCAGATACAACTAATGTATCCTTTTCATCTAAATTTTGAATCTTATCCATGAACTGATTTATTTCATCATCACTAACATGTGGACCTTTATTTACTAATTTATACTCCGTATCTTGCTGAATTACTCTTGTAAAAACATTAATTCGTGTATTAGCATCGATATGTACAAAATCAGTTTTTATATTGCACCTTGCCAACTCAGACTCAATATACGCATTAGTAAATCCTCCACCAACTCCAATAGCAGTACTTTCTACGCCTTTCTTTTTTAGAATAAAACTAACATTAACTCCTTTACCATTCGCTTGTATTTCATAATTTTCCGTTCTATTAACAATATTTTTTTTCATTTCATCGGTTTGGATAAAAAGATCAATAGCTGGATTCAATGTACATGTATATATCATAATTTTTACCCCTTTCTTCTACCTACCAATACTACATCTGACAGAAATGAAAAGGTTTTCAATATATGATTTTGTATGCTACAATTGAAAATAAACAAACAATCAAGGTGAGGTGACCAGTAATGTCTCTTAGTAACTCCGAAAAGATTCTTTGGCAAGTCATTCAAGATAACCTAGAAGATATTCCGATATTAACAATAACCAACCTTAGCGATTTAGCTCATGTATCAACCGCTACAGTCGTACGAACGCTCAAAAAAAAAGGCTACAGCGGTTATATGGATTTTAAACAATCTATAATTACTAAAGAAAAAGAAAAAAAATATAAGAATATTCAGAATATGGATCACGATATCCAACAAGTCATTATGAAGAATGAACATGAACTTAATAACACACTACGTATGCTTGACGTTAATACCATAGAAAAAACAGTTCAAAAAATTAAACGTTCAAAAAAAATATACATTTTCTCAAGGGGTTTTTCTGAATTAATTGCAATTGAAATGCTAACAAAATTTGAATTATTAAATAAAAATTGTGTCAGTTTTACGGATCCCAATATTATTAAACAAATTAGTCACAGGATTACATATAATAATATTTTAATTATTATTTCATTGAACGGAACTACTGCAGAACTCCTTGAAGGTGCTAAAAATACGTATAAAAATGGAGCCGATATTATTGTATTAACAACCAACAAATTAAGTCCACTTATTAAATATTCAGATTCCGTGTTTATCGGATTTAAATCTGAAATTTCATATTTCCCTGAATTTGAAGTTAAATCTCGTTTACCATTACAGGTAATGAGCCGTATACTTTTAGATTCTTATGCAATTCGAACAAAGAAAGCTAGCAAATAAATTTATTTCACTTCTACTTTTTTTCATTACTAAATCATTAAAAATAAAGAGGCTAAACATGACGTTTAGCCTCTTTATTTTACTATTTTAATACCTTATCAAACCACGATGTAGCAGTACTTTCAAGAACGACATTTAAATCTTCAATATTCTTTTTACCAACTGTGTTCATCCATTCTTTACCTTTTTCTTCACCATCTTTAGCAAATGGTTCGATACCTTTGCTCCATGTTGCACGTCCACAAAGTACACCATTAAATGTTGATTTTGCTTCATGAGCAAATACTAAAGTATCTTGGAATAATTGTGCCGATACACCACCACTTAAGAAAATAAATGGTAATTTGGTTGCATCACTTTGTTCTTTAAATATATCTAATGCTTCTGTCTTAGAATATACCACCTCATTATCGTCGTTAAACCCTTCCACATAATCCATATTGACTGGCACTTCTACTTTAAGTACATCTACTTTATATTCAGGTTTAGAAAATTCTTTCATCATTTCAATAACTTTATGAGGTTTTACTTTAGCATACTCTGAACCTTTAACATCGTCATTAGTTGCATCATAAGAAACCAATTCTAAAAATAATGGCATATCTTCTGCAGCACATTCTGAACCAAGACGCTCCATATATGCATGTTTCATATTATTAATCTCAGCATTTTCGTCTATATCATAATAAAGTAAGAATTTAATAGCGTCAGCGCCCTCTTCTTTAAGACGACGAACTGACCAATCTGGTAATAAGTCAGGTAAGCGACCTGGGGTAGTAACATCATAACCCGTTTTTTCGTATGCAACTAGTAATCCAGTACTTGCATTACGGACCTTTGCTGCTGGAAGACCATATTCTGGATCAAGTAATATTGCTGAAGCGTATGGTGTTAATTCTGATGAAATTACTTTTTTAAATTCAACGATATCTTCTTCATTTGCTGGCTTATTTGCTGCTGCTGCCAACATTTTTTTTAAAGATCCTCGTTGATCAATTGCTAATGCTGCAATTACGCCTTTTTCATTTGAAAGTGCTTTAAGTCCTGCCAATTTATTTGGTGTCATTTTTATTCCGTCCTTTATTATTTTTTTACTTCTCTCATCCACTTATAATTCTATCTTTGAAGAATATGAAAAGGTTTTTAAAATTTCATTTTTTACATACCAATTAAAAATAACTTAACAATCATAAATACCGTTTACTCCGACTAGCTCTTAATAAAGAATCAGTTAATATCATTTTTTATATTTTAAAGTACCATTTAAATATGTTTCCTCAAAATTTAAATCATGATCTAAAACAATGAAGTCAGCATCTCTACCTGCCGCAATACTTCCGCACTTATCATCAATTCCAACGCTTCTAGCGGGCACATAACTAGCCATTTGGATTGCTTCTTCAGGAGTAGAAATATTCCAATCAACAACATTTTTAACTGCTTCCATTAATTTTAAGACACTACCAGCTAAACTTCCTGACTCTAACCTTGCGGCGCCATCTTTAACAACAACTGGGAACTCACCTAATGTATAATTTCCATCAGGCATTGCACCAGCACGCATACAATCAGTTACTAATACAATGTGGTCTGCTCCTTTAACGTTAATTAAAATTTTAGCAGATGCCGGATTAACATGTTGACCATCACAAATTAGTTCATCATAGACACTACTTAATGACATTGCTGCGCCAACCATCCCTGGCTCTCTATGATTAAGTGGGCTCATTCCGTTATACGTATGAACGAAAATAGATGCACCAGATTCTACTGCAGATTTAGCTTGATCAAACGTAGCATCACTATGCCCCAATGCTACTTTGACCCCTTGTTTAGTTAAGGCCTCAGTAAATTCTTTAACACCCTTTCGCTCAGGTGCAATCGCAATTTTTCGAATAAGTCCATGCGCTAATTTTTGCCAATGCTCAAAAATATCTATACTTGGATCTAAAAAGTATTTAGGATTTTGCGCACCTTTGTGTTTTTCAGTAAAAAATGGACCCTCAAAAAAGATACCCTGTATTTTTGCACCACGTACTTCACCATGACGCTTACCAAAGTCAGAAATAACTTCGTTCAACGTTTCTGGAGCTGCCGTCAATGTTGTCGGCAGAAATGAAGTAACGCCACATTCTAATAAACCTTCAGACATCATTTTTGCGCCCTCAAAATCGTTATCCATCACATCATATCCCTTTAAACCATGGACATGTGTATCTACAAGCCCTGGTGCAATCCATTTACCCGTATATTCTTTGATATCACCATCAGGTTTTTCTTGTTGATAATCACCAAATTTACCATCAATAATTGCCAAGTACCCTTCATTTTCAACCGTGTTTTTCAAGAAAAACTTATCTGCATGAATATAATATATTTCCACCAGTAATGCCTCCTATATTATTTTTGTTAAAAAGAAACTAGCCCATTATCCATAGTCTAGTTCCGCAGGCCTCTTCTAGAATAACTTGAAGAATGCACCTACTAAGCCAACAACTACTGTGAGCCCAATCAACATCAATGGAGATTTACCTTTTTTCAACATCCAGTAACAGAAGAATGTATAAAGAAGCGGTAATAATGCCGGCATCACTTTATCAATAACACCTTTTTGTAAATCAATATCAATTTTCCCAGCATGAATCACAACACCAAATTTAAAGTTAACGTATGTTGCAACCAAGGCTCCAACAACAGTTAATCCAACTATCGACGCAGCACGTGATATTTTTTTTGTATTTTCCTTCATACTCGAAATAGCACGAGTACCAGTTCTATACCCATAATTCATTAACCAGAATAGTAACCCAAAATGCACTGCATTAAAGACAACAAGGAATAAGATCGGTCCAAGTGGATTTCCATTCATTGATAATGAAACCCCAACTCCGGCTGTAATAGGTAGCAACGTTAACCAGAACATCGCATCCCCAATACCACCTAAAGGTCCCATCATTGCTACTTTGATACCACGAATAGTTGATCTATTTTCTTTATTTTCTTCCATTGCTAAAATAACACCTTGAACAAATGTTACTAAAAATGGATGTGTATTAAAAAATTGTAAATGATCAAGCATTGCATATGAGAAATCTTCTTTATCTTTATGAATTTTTTTCAATCCAGGAATTAAACTATAAGTCCACCCACCACCTTGCATACGTTCATAATTAAATGAAGCCTGTAAAAGTAGTGAACGCCAAACCATTTTGTTTAAATCTTTTTTTGTAATTACCTTTTCAACAGTAGGATCGTTATAAGTATCTGGGATCACAACATCATTGCGATCAAATTTCTTTTTAGATGCCATCACTATAGTCCTCCTCTTCATTAACTGTTACGGTTGCTACTTTTTTTCCACCATTATCAGATTTTGCTCCACCAATAAAGAAATCATAAGCAGCGATTGAAATACCAATGATTGCGACTCCTAAGATTGGTAAGTTACCATATGCTGCAACAACAAATCCAATTGCGAAGAATGGTGCGTACGCTGTCTTCCACATAATTTTTAACAACATGGCAAATCCAACAGCTGGCATAATACCACCGGCCGTACTTAATCCTGTTAAGATCCATGCAGGAACGGCTTCAACCATTCCTTGCGCTTTACTTGCACCGAGGAAGATTGGTAAGAACGCCATAATGAAGTAGAAAACAAACAAGATTAGCGGACCCATGTAGTTCAATCGATCAATTTTCTTATCATTACCTTCCATCGCGTATTCATCCATTTTATGCATAACTGGTGAGTAAGCTGTAAATAGTAATGTAACTAAACCTTGTACGGCAACTGCAAATGGTACGGCAATACCAACTGCTAATGTTGGTGTTTGATGAGCAATAATTGCAAATGCGGTTCCCATAATTCCACCAATAACAACATTAGGTGGCTGTGCTCCAGCAAGTGGAACCATTCCAGCCCAAACTAATTCTAATGTACCACCAACAATTAAGCCGGTTTGAAAATCTCCTAATATTAGACCAACTACTGCACCAGTAACGATTGGTCTATGAATATGTGTTAAACCACTATACATATCGATACCGGCAATACCAGCCCATAGTCCAATTAATAACGCTTGTACTAACATATAAATTTCCTCCTTTTTATTATTATATTTACGTTTTTAATATTCTTTCAGTAAGCGCATCATATCTGATGCCTTTTCATTCGGAATACCTTGAACCTCTAGTTCAACACCCAAATCATGCATTTTATTGAATGCTTGAACATCGGTATCATCGACTGAGATAGTTGCCGATAATTGTTTCTTCCCTTCTGAAAAATGTAAATTACCAATATTTACTTTCTTAATTGGGACACCTCCTTCAATAATTTTAGCCATGTCTTCTGGCGTACGAACAACTAATAATATTTTTTGTTTATCCGAGGCTTTACCAATAATACGAATCGTTTTTTTAATATCGAAAAAGCGGATTCCAACAGTTTCAGGAATAACCATCTCCATTAAACTTTGCTGTACATCATCTTTAGAAACCTCATCATTCGCAACTACAACTAGATTAGCGTCAATCGTATTAACCCATGTCATACCAACCTGTCCATGAACAAGTCTGTTATCAATTCTTGCAAGTAAAATGTTTGGTGTTGTCATAATAAATTCCTCCTTGAAATTTTTATTTATAGGCATGTAAAGTTACACCTTTAACTACACGATTTACGGTACCGCTTGGTGAAGGTGTATCTGGTGTGTTTCCCACTTTTACTGAACTTAATAATGAAATAGTTTGCGCATACATAACATCAGCAAGAGCCAGATATCCTTCTGGTAAAAGGGCATCTCCTGATTCAAATGTGAAACGATCACCACTAAAGTTATTCTGTCCCTCAATATCAATCCCAATTACTTTAGCGGCAATTTTATCTCCACTCACTTCTTCTAAAATATCAATATCGTATTGACGTGTATATTCTTGATTGTTAACAAATACAAAAACTAATGTTTTCTCGTTGACGAACGATTTAGGTCCATGTCGGAACCCCATTGAAGAATCAAACATTGTTGTTAGCTTACCTGCCGTTAGTTCAAGAATTTTCAACTGTGCCTCTCTTGTTAATCCCGATAAACTTCCGGACCCAAGATAGACAACCCGATCAAATTCCATATCAATAACAGCTTTTATTTCAGCTTCACGTTTAATCACTTCATGACCCATTGCAATAATAGTCTCAACATATTTTTCTTTAATATCCTTACGTGTTGTATCAAAAATTAATAACGCTGAGAGTGACATACAACTGTATGATCCAGTCATTGCAAATCCCTTATCATTAGACAGCGCAGGCATCATCAATAACAAATTACGTTCGTCATCTTTTGTACCAACAGCAAGTTTCCCTTCCGGAGCACAAGTAATTGTAATTTGATATAAATTTTTAATTATTTTTCTTGAAATTTCAACAGCGGCAACACTTTCAGGACTATTACCACTCCTAGCAAACGAAACTAAAATAGTCGTAGCATCTGGTACTAAATAATCATATGGTGCAGATACGATATCGGTTGTTGGAATACTTTCAAACTGATAATTTGCACGATCCCCGTGGTTACTTAAGTATGGTGTTACAGTATCACCAACATAAGCGGATGTTCCTGCTCCTGTAAAAATGACCCGAATCAACCCGTTCGAGGTAGATTTAACTGATTTTAAAAATGTCTTTATTTCGTCTGACTTTTCACTAAAATTATTAAATGCCTCAGTCCAAAGTTCAGGTTGTTGTTTAATTTCACCTGTTGTAATATTTGCGCCCATTATTTCCAACTCTTTTTCATTCTTCTCAAACATATTAAGCTCTCCTTTAGATGCCATTATCATCTATTTCTACTCTTTTTTTTGTTTCAAATTGCATAATACCTTTTTTACCAGCATCCAGTGCTTTCTCCATAAACGCGCTCATGTTCAAATCCCGGTTAAATAACATATCTAATAACATCGGTATATTCGATCCTGTTAAAACGCTTACATTATTATGCAGTAATTTTATTTTAACTGCTTCATTAAATGGTGTTCCTCCAGGAATATCAGTAAAGAAAACTATTCCATCTAAGCCGTTTAATTTGTTAAGCGCTTTCATATAGTCGCCGCTTAAATCTTCCGCGGTCATTCCTTGTATAAAATCACAAAGAATAAAATTTTCTTGTTGTCCGGCAATAAGTTCAATATTTGATCCCATTCCAGTTGCAAAGTTCCCATGTCCAGCTACTACCATACCAATCATATAATTATCCTCCCTTATTTATTGTGTCGAATATGATAAGTAAATTTATCACCCCTCGCAATACTCAACGTAAATTCAATTACTTCATTTTTTGTGTTATACGTCGTTCGCTCTAATTTAAGAACAGGTGCACCTTCATAAAAATTTAATAAAGTTGCATCATTGCCTGCCATAACACCTGCTGTTAAAGATTCATCAGCCGTTTTTACAATCTGGTTATAATCATCTAAAAAAATGACATACATCGCTTGCTTATTTAATGTCTCCACAGTTAAAGAGGGAAATTTAGCATACGGTAAGTAAGTTCTCTCTAACATCATTGGTTCATCTGATGCAAGTCTTAATCGTTTTAATTTAATTACCTTGGTACCAACTTCAACTTTTAAACCTTGAGCAATAAACTCATTAGCACTAATAACATCAAAGCTAATTATTTTACTACTCGGTTCTTTATCAAGGGAAACCATTTGTTCTGTAAAACTAAACGTTCCCCCTAAATCAGTCTTAATTTTAGCGATATTCGACACAAATGTTCCTTTACCATGTTGGCGATATACATAACCCATTAGTTCTAACTCATTTAGTGCTGTTCGGACAGTCGTACGACTCATATCGTAAGCAATAGATAAATCACGTTCAGACGGTAATTTATCATTCACCTTTAGATTCTTTTCAATTTCTTCTTTTAGCGTATCTACTAATTGATCATAGAGTGGACGCTCATAATTACCGTTTAACATTACTTTTCCCCCAAGTGGTTACTACCACATACATAATATATTATTTTTAAAACTCTTTGTCAATAGTTATTTTTATATTAACTATTATTAAATCATTTGTATTTTCAACATTGGTACCTACCATTAATCATGTTTTTTAATTCCCCCCTTCTAAAGTAATCATATTTCACTTTAAAGTTATAGATTATTAGCGACACACTACTTCGCTGTATAAAATTATCGTGACCGATATGACTTGCTTTCTAATTATATCAATTAAGCATAACTTTTATTTATTAGATTCTAAACTCATATAAATTCTTTCTACAATAAATACGTAAGGGTACTAAAAAGTTACTTTAGTCTAAATAATATACATCTAAAATAAAACGTTTACATTTTAGTAAAAGTTTAGTAAAATGTAGTTGTTAACTAAAAGAATGCGTTTTCACGTTTATTATTTTTATGTTTTGCTATTATGAATAACAATTTCTTTTACCAAAAATCTATTATATAGGAAGAGGTCATTAGAATGGATACAAATAAATTAACGATTGATGCCGAACGATTTGCAGCTGCAATTATTGCCGGAAATCCTAAGCAAACAAATGAAGATAACAAGATATATATTAAACGTCAATTGACGTTATACCTTGAATCAGTTTTGTTAGTTAATGATTTTAATTCTTTAGAAGAAAACCAATTAGGTTCTGCTAAAGAAAAACAACGTCAAGCAATTTTAGATAAGATTATCGAACACAGATATAACTAATTTTAACTACACTCGAAAGGAATTAAACTAATGAAAAATTCTAAAGATTTTAAACAATATGCTTCATATGCCTTTGGTGCATTTGGACATGATGCCTTTTATGCAACACTTAGCACTTATTTTATGATTTTTATTACAAGTCAATTATTCGTTACAAAGGATGCTGGTTTCAACGCTAAAATGATTGGTTACGTCACAACTATGATGGTTGTTATTCGAATTGTTGAGATCTTTTTTGATCCTTTAATTGGTGGCGTTATTGATAATACTCGTACTCGTTGGGGGAACTTTAAACCATGGTTACTAATCGGTTCAATTGTCAGTTCAATTGGATTAATCCTTATTTTCACTGATTTTGGTGGTTTAGCTACAAGCAATCCTTATCTTTACTTAATTCTTTTTGCCATTGTTTATATCATTCTAGATAGTTTCTATTCATTTAAAGATATTTCATTCTGGTCAATGTTACCAGCTCTAAGTGTCGAATCAGAAAAACGGACTAAATTTGGAACAATTGCTCGTTTTGGTTCAACATTAGGTGCTCAAGGTGTTATTATCGTTATCGTCCCAATCGTTGTCTTCTTTTCAAAAATGTTCTCAGGTACAACTGGTAATACACAAACAAAAGCAGGTTGGTTAGGTTTTGCTATTGTTATCGGTTTGGTTTCATTCTTAGGTGCTTTAGCAACTATTTTAGGAACTAAGATTGAAAAAAATGCAATTCGTGAAAATACTGAAAAAGTTCGTTTCCGTGATGTTTTCAAAGTTATCGGTAAAAATGATCAGTTAATGTGGTTATCATTATCATATTTCCTTTTCGCTTTTAGTTATGTTATTACAAATTCACTTTTGATTTACTACTTCAATTATGTTTTAGGTAGTGCAGCTGCATTTACTACTGTTGGTGTTCTAACAGCAGTCTTAGGAATTATTTCAGTTTCATTGTTCCCAACTTTAGTTGCATTGGTTCATCGTCGTGCTATCTACCTTGGCGGAATCGCTGTCATGCTATTGGGTTACATTCTCTTCCTATTTGCTGGTACTAACCTTGTTGTTGTCTTAATTGCTGTTGGCTTATTCTTCTTCCCATATCCACTTGTTTTCTTAGCAGCATTGATGACAATTACGGATAGTGTTGAATACGGTCAATTAAAGAGTGGAACACGTAATGAATCTGTTACTTTAGCAGTTCGTCCTTTGTTGGATAAATTAGCTGGTGCCTTCGCTAATGGTGTTGTTGGTTTTGCCGCAATCCAAGCTGGTATGACAGGTAGTGCTAAACCAAGCGATATTACAAACAGTGGTTTACTACAATTCAGAATGTACATGTTCTTCGTTCCAATGGCCTTAATAATTGTTGCTGCTCTTATCTTTATGTCAAAAATTAAATTGACTGAAGCTAAACATGCTGAAATCGTTACAGAATTAAAAAAGAAATTAGATTAATATAATTAAAAAAACAGCGATCAGATAAAATCTGGTCGCTGTTTTGCTGTCTAATCGTTAAGTCCTTTACCATCAAGAATTTTCGGAATATATTTAATAATTCTAGCCTCACGCGTTTCTGTTTTTTTAGCATCTGCAAAATAACGTGCATACGTTTTTTGACGTCCAAGCGTTAACGTTTCAAAAAATTCTTCCAATTCTGGCATTTCATTCATTTTTTTCTGGAATTCCACTGGCAACACTAATTCAGTTGGTTTACCCTTAGGAACCTTTAACCCAGCCTTTTCTGCATTAATTGCTTGTTGAATGTAATCACTTATCTCTACTTTTAAATCAGTAACATCTTTTAAGCTATGAAATCTAATTTGGCGACCAACCTCAGTATGTTCGCCCGTTGGAACTAAAATACCCTTACCATCATCAATCAGAGTTCCTTTTAAGAAAAGTAATGCCATATACTCTTTAAATCCTTGAATTAAGACAATATTTTTACCATTTAGTGTATAACAAGGTTTGCCCCATTTAAATTCTTCAGTCAGTCCCGTTTCGAGTGCAAGTTCTCTTAACTGTGTCATTTCTTCTTTCCATTGTGTTGCTTTTTCTAAGTGTAAATCAACTTTTGGATTCTTTTTAATTTCTGTCATTGTCTTAACCCCTTTATTTTATAATCTTTTTTCTGGATTTAATTGTAGCCCAATCAATGAACATAACAAGAAAAATGCAGCTAATAATATCGTTTTAGTTCCCATTATCGGTACCATAGCACCCATAGAAATTGCGCCAAAAAGAAATGCTAAGACGACACCCAACATCCGCCAACCTTTAGCCATTGCGATTATATTACCTTTAACAATTCCGTCATAAAAACTTTCAGCCATTGTCCTCAAATTACCCGTCATCATAAATGACGTAAAAGGTCCTCCGTTGATTTGTCTAAATTCTTGAAGTTGAGCTGCTGCAACCATTGAAATGATTCCTGTAGATAACTGTGCTGGCCAATTTCTTGGAATAAATGCAACAATAATTAAAAGGATCGTCTCAATACCGATAACAAATCGTTGTCGTTTATTAATTGAATCTTCTTCTTTAAATCGATGTTGCAGATTTCTAGTTATAATAATACCAATCATAAAAGCAAAAATTGGAATCAGATGATCGAATATGGCCCCCCATTTCATTTGGCCCATATCAATACCTAATATAATTAAATTTCCGGTTTGCATACCAGCGAAAACACCATCATGTACGATATAGGTATACGCATCAAATCCCCCGCCGGCAAATATTAATCCAGCGAACAGTACCCTATCCAATAGTGACATTGGTTTTTTCATCAAATCCTTCTTTCAGATTGTACTTAAAATATTCTTTCAAATTAAGTATACTAAATTATCAGAAGTTAACAAGAATATACGATTAATTTTTACTATTAAAGACGTTATCAAGCGATTTTTTCTGTTTTAAAGTTTATAATGAAATTAGTTTTTATAAGACAAGGGAGATTACTTTTATGCATTTAGCCATTATTGGTGCCGGACCACGAGGTCTGATTACACTTGAACGACTCATTGCTTGGCAACAAGCAGATCCTTCAAATTCACCACTTACTATTGATTTATATGATCCATATGGTGTTGGTGGGCGCGTATGGTCACCAACTCAACCACACGAATTAATCATGAATACCGCAGCTCAACAAATTAGTTTATTCTATGGAACAAGCGTCCAATCTATTGGTCCAGTTATCCCAGGACCAAACATTTTCGAATGGGCTCAATCTGATGCTCATGATTTTATCGAAATAAATAATTATTCAGCGGATTTTTTAACTGAAATTAAAGATTTACATCCAAACGATTATGCAACAAGAGCACTTTTTGGTGTTTATATCCAATGGTACTACGCTGAATTACTTAAACGTGCCTCTAACAATATCACAATTAATTTGAATAAAAGTACGGTTACACAAATTTCAAAAAAAGCTGATCAATTTGAAATCACAACCGCCTTACCTTCAGTTAGCATCGTTGACTATGTCGTAATGTCTTTAGGTAATCTTGAAAATGAATTATCTGTCGGACAAAAAAGATTTGATACATTCGCTACAGAAAACAAGTTAACTTATGTTTTACCAGGCTTTCCAAATGAAACAAAACTAGATCATATCACGCACGAAGATACTGTTATTTTACGTGGCTTAGGTCTTAGCTTCTTTGATTTAGTGACCCGTTTGACTGTAGGCCGTGGTGGTCTATTTAAGCGATTAGAGAACGGGCAACTACAATATCAAGCAAACGGTAACGAACCTCACATTGTGGCAGGTTCGCGTCGTGGATGGCCTTATCATGCCAAAGGGGATAATCAAAAATCACCCGGCGAAGAAACTCAAGCTCATTTTTTAACGGCGGCTAAAATGGCAGTTTTCATGGAAAATGGTACCGTTTCTTTCAATGAATTTTGGACCTTATTAAGTCATGACGTTGAATATCAATATTATTCATTACTTGTCGCACAGAATTATCCAAAAATCGATTTAACAAAATTCCAATTAGCTTTCTTAAAAGATCCTAAAGTAACCGTTGAGCGATCAATTATTCTTGAAGAAGATCGCTTTAATTGGGATCATCTAGGAAATCCAATGACTAAAAAACCTAATGAAGATTTCAAAGCCGTTATGTTAGACCATTTACAAAAAGATGCAGTAGATGCAAAATTAGGTACTAAGACCGGACCATTGACCAGTGCTCTTGAGGTTTTACGTGACTTACGTCTTCCGGTTAGACAATTAATTGATAACCGTCTCTTAACAGATGATGACTATTTAACTAACTTCTTAGGCTGGTTTAATTCATTAAATAACTTTTTAACAATCGGGCCTCCTACCATTAGAGTTGAACAATTACGGGCACTCGTTGAAGCTGATGTTGTTACACTATTAGAACCTGGAATGGTCGTCGATACTAAAGATCATCAATTTGAAACATATAGTGCAAACCAACCAGATCAACGCTACTTAGCAACAACTCTAATTGAAGCACGCGTTCCTGCTGTTCATGCGACAACAGCAACAAGTCCTTTAATAAAACAGTTACTCGATACAAAAATCGCCAATCCTTTAATTTTAAATCCAACTAAAGGTGATTCTGTTATAGATGGCGCAGTCAACGTTGACCCTGTCAGCAATTTATTACTAGATGAGCATAAGACACCGCAACCTGGTTTATACTTCTGGGGTGTTCCGACTGATGGTGTTCATTGGCTAACAGCTGCAAGTCCAAGACCTTTTGTAAATGATGTTAGTTTACGCACAGCTAATGATATTGTTAAAGCTATTTTTACAGAAGAGTCACATAAATAATAATTAAAAAAGTGAATCATACCCTATATTGAGAATAGAGTATGACTCACTTTTTTAATATCTTTTACCTATTAAATTGACGTTAATTAATCCTAAAATAATAATTTTCTACTTGAGGATAACATTATATTCTAAATCATGATAAAATCATTAACTAGATATCCATCAACATTTCTTTATTAATTATGCTACTTAAATCAAAGGAGAAAAATGATAAAATCAATTATGCACGATGAAATATTTCTCGCACAAAAAGCTGAGATTGCAACTAAAAATGATGGCTCAATCGTAACCGATTTATTAGATACATTAGAAGCAAATAAAGAGGTTTGTGTTGGAATGGCTGCCAATATGATTGGTGTGAATAAACGAATTATCGTTTGCCAATTTGGTAATCTAAATGTTCCCTTTATTAATCCTAAGATTACAAAAAAATCTGGACGTTACAACGTCAATGAAGGTTGCCTTTCGTTGACTGGCGAACGTCCAGCACAACGATATGATTCCATTACAGTTGATTATTTAGACAAATCATTTCAACCACAAACCCAAAAGTTTTCAGGTTGGATGGCACAAATCATTCAACACGAAGTCGATCATTGTGAAGGTATTATCATCTAAATGAAAAAATCTCGAGAAAATAAATTCTCGAGATTTTTTTATTATTTAAATTTAAGCTTGAGCAGTTGGATAAATCGTAAATTCATTAACATTAACTTCTTCTGGTTGATCAATGGCAAACTTAACCACGCGTGCAATTGCGACCGGATCAATTCCAACTTGTTCATAAAATGACGACATCCCTGAAAGGGTTTGTTCATCCGTAATAGTATTTAATAATTCTGTGTTAATTGCTGCTGGATATAAGGTTGATGTTCTTATATTTGTTTTTTCCATAGCACTTTCTGTCCTTAGAACTTCCATTAAATTACGGACAGCAAATTTTGTTGCGCCATAAACACCTGCATCTGGGAATGATTTAATGCCTGCAACAGATGATGTTGTAATAACATGTCCATGTTTTTGTTCAATAAATATAGGCAACACTGCAGCAATTCCGTTCAATACACCTTTGATATTGATATCAATCATATCATCCCATTCATCCGTTTTTAAAGCCGATAAGGGCGAGTTAGGCATGATTCCAGCATTATTGAATATAACATCTATCCCACCAAAAGTTTCTTGTGCTAAAGTAACTAAATTCTTAACGTCACTTGCCTTAGTGACATCAGTAACGGCATATGTTGCCTGACCACCATTCTTTTTAATTTCTTCAACAATCTTTGCTAACTTAGCTTCACGACGAGCACCTAAAACGACTTTAGCCCCACCTTCAGCTAACATTCTGGCCGTTGCTTCACCAATACCACTTGATGCTCCTGTAATAACAACAACTTTATTTTCTACTGACATATCATTATCCTCCAATTTAATTAGTATGTTTACATTACTCTTTAAAGTGCACTCTAAGTCAACAAAAAAAGACTCATTTTTATACAAAATAAAAGTGAGTCTCTAGTACCTATTTATTTAAACGGTAAGCAGCGTGATATAAAGGGCCTACGTATTCATTAAATGCAAAACCTGATTTAATTCCAGCAGTTACAAAATCTTTTGCTTTATAGACAGCTTCTTTAACTGACAATCCGTTTGCAAGGCCCGCAGTTATGGCCGCTGCAAATGTACATCCTGCTCCATGATTATAAGCAGGCGTTATCTTTTCAGTTTCTAAAACCTCAAATTGAGTTCCATCATAAAATAAATCAAGCGCCTTTTCACCCTTAAGAGCTTTACCGCCTTTAACAACGACATTTTTTGCACCTAACTCATGAATCTTAATAGCTGCTTGTTTCATGTCGTCAAGTGATTTCAAAGTTCCCATTCCAGATAAAACACCAGCTTCAAACAAATTAGGCGTTGTGACTGTCGCAATTGGGATCAATAAATCACGGATAGCATCAGCTGCTTCTGGATTTAATACTTCATCTTCACCTTTACAAACCATAACAGGATCAATCACAACATTCTTAATCTCTTTTTCTAAAATGCTTTCACGAGCTACTTCTGTAATTGCAACACTACCAAGCATCCCTGTTTTCATTGCAGCAATATCTCCGCCGGCACCTGTCGTTTTCAACTGTGCTTTTACTAATTCAGCATCCATAACAGTTACGTTATGTGCCCATCCAGCATCTGGATTCATGGTAACAATTGAAGTTAGCGCAACCATACCATAAGTTCCAAACTCTTCAAATGTTTTCAAATCTGCTTCCATACCAGCGCCACCACTTGCGTCGCTACCAGCAATTGTTAAAACCTTAGGAATTATTTTCGTCATTACTAATCTCCCTTTTATTGGATGATTTATTTTTAAATTAATATTATTTTATCATACGCCTTGTTATAAACAGCGATACTATTAGGAGTCTTACGCTTCAGAAATATATCGGTATCATTAAAGAGCCACTCAAAATTTTAAATGACAGCTTTCACTTCTTATAAACCTAATGACATAAAAAAAGTTTTTTTATTTATCTAATTTTTGATCGACACTTTTTGTTTCTCTTAATAAAAAGACTGCTGCTAGAATTCCAATAATCATAATGACCAATGATGTTAAAACAACTTGAATCATGCCTTTATCAAAAGCTGTTAAAACAATCTTTTGAACTTTATCAGCATAAGGAGTCGCTATTATTTTTTGACTCCACGCAACCATATGTCCAGAAAATGCTCCTGCATTTACTAAGGCTTGCTGAATACCCGTTGCAGCTACACTAGGAATATGACTATCACTAAAACCAGTGCTCAAACTTGATTCATATGCTTTAGTTTGTGCTAAACCAAGAATTACAACGCCTACTGTTATTCCAATTTGACGAAAAACATTCAATAAACCAGATGCCATGCCAATTTCTTTTGGATTAATATTATCCATAGCAGCAGTATTAATCATCGGATTAATAATAGCGTTACCCAATCCAGTTAATACAAGAAGCGGAAGTAATTGCATGTAGGTAAAGTCCGTTGTTGTTACCTGGCTAAACGTAAATAAACCAAGTGAGGCAACGATAAATCCAAGTGAAATCATCCACTTTTTACCAAACTTGTATCCTAGAACTCCTGTAAAAGGACCTAAGACAAGCGACCATAAACTCATAGGTAGTTGATGTAATCCCGTGGAAAAGGCTGAATATCCCATATAATTTTGCATTAAACTTGTTTGATAAGCGGCTAACGCAAAGATACCAGCACCAAGTGCAAATGCAAGAATTACAACACCAACAAAATGACGATTTGTTAATAATGTTAAATTCATCATTGGCGATTTAACTTTTAACTCTACAAAAACAAAGGCAGTTAAGATTAAAATTGATGCAATTAACCATCCCATAACATGCATATCAGTCCAAGCCCAATGCATATGTTGTTCTTTTTGAATTAAGCCATAAATACCAGCAAATAATCCAACTGCTGAAAGAATCATTCCTATAAAATCAATCGATTCCCCAGCGCCATATGCAGGTGTTTCTTTAACATTTCTAATAACCAAATAAATCGCAATGATACCGACCGGTAGATTAACAAAGAAAATTGAAGGCCAACCAAAGTTCTCAACTAAAAATCCACCAACTAAAGGTCCGATTGCTGTTGAGAATCCAATAACTGATCCTAAAATACCAAGTGCTGTCCCACGTTCTCGGCCTTCAAAGTTAGACGCAACTAACGCCATTGATAAACTCATCATTCCTGAACCACCAATTGCTTGAACTGCTCGACCAAAATCAAGAACTAATAAGTTTGGTGCAAGCCCATTTACAACAGATGCAATCGTAAACAAAATTGTACTAGCGATGAAGACTTTTTTTCGTCCAAACATATCACCTAATTTTGAAACAATTAATAAACTGACTGCATACATTAACGTATATGCATTTAATATCCATTGTAAATCACTAAATGTTGTTTTAAAATCAACTGCCATACTTGGTAAAGCAACATTTACAACAGTAACATCTAAAAGGCCCATAAAAACACCTAAACTCATAGCGAACAATGCTACCCAACGATTTGTTGCTTTTTTCATTTTTTATTCTCCTTTTGTATATCTTTAATTTGCTCCACTACACCAATATAATTCATACCACATATTTTAAAGCAATAAGTTTCATTCCATTTAGAATCATGGACGACCATTTTTCCAATACCAATCGTAACTTATATCCTGACATATTACGACTCATTAGTACTGTTAAAATTAATAATCTATACATATCACTTTAGCGTCTTTCTTCGAAGTCCTTTTAGAAATCACTATTAGACTCATATAAGTATAGTTTTTTTAGCCCTATTTGCAAGTTTTTTGTAAAGCTAATATTTTGCCAATATACCTTAATCATGATAAGTTTTACTTATAATAAGTAAATAAAAAGGAGATTTTATAATGGCAAAATTAACAGAAGATATGAAAAAAATGATTCCTGAACAACTTAATTTTCTTTCAACCGTAGATGAAAATGGGTTCCCACAAGTTGGTCCTAAAGGATCAATGCGTGTTTTTGATGATACGCATTTGATTTATAATGAAGAAACAGCTAAACATGCATTACACAATCTTCAAAATAATGGCCGTGCAGCTGTTGCTGTTATAGATCGTCCTAATCTAAAAGGCTTCCGGTTTGAAGGCACAGCACATTTAATTGATTCCGGTAAAATTTTTGACGATGCTGTTAAATTTGGTGAAGAACGCCATTTACCAAAAATGTACTATGCTGTCATCATTGATGTTGAACGTATTTACAAATTAGATGCTGGCCCAACTGCTGGTGATTTAATTGCTGATTAAATATTAAGACAAAAGGACTAAATCCCGTAAATGGGATTTAGTCCTTTTGTCTTATTTTTGAGCTAATTGTTCTAAAATAGCTAATCCAACACCATCTTCATCATTCTTTTTTGCATGATGATTAGAAATATCTTTATTAATTTGATGACCATTCTCCATTGCATAACTGATACCTGCAGCTTTTAACATCGATATATCATTCAAATTATCGCCAATTGCCATCACTTCTGACATAGGAATACCCATACTATCAGCAAATTTTTTCAACGCAATCCCTTTTTGTGCATTAACATGATTAACTTCAAGATTATTATCCCCTGAAGAAGTCACAATGAGTGTTTCATTTTCTTCAATTTTATTTTTTAAAACAGATAAGTCATCTGATTCATCCGTTTTTCGAATAAGAAATTTAAACAAATCTATTTCAGAATCATCAATAATTTCACTGTAATCGTCTATATAATGAATAGGATTTAAGTTTAATTTGATAACCGCTTCATCATATTTAAGAGGATCATCTGAATAAACACCTTTTGACGTCATAACTTTGAAAAAGGCATGTTCATTCTTCAAAAATTTAATGAGTTTTTGTGCCTCTTTTTTTGATATTGGAAAACTATTAATTTGTTTGCCTTCCTCAGTTACCGTAGCGCCCCCATTATAATTAATCATCGGTGCACTAATACCTGCTGCGTCAATTAAGGGTTTTACCTCATCATAACTTCGTCCAGTGGCAACAACAAAAGTCACTCCCATTTCTTGAGCCTTCTTAATAGCCGCTGCGTTACCCTTCGAAATACTATTTTCATTATTTAATAACGTGCCGTCCATATCTGATGCGATAATTTTAATCATACTTACTAGACACTCCTCTGATTTCAGTTTAGTAGCAACTTAAGCATAGCATGCCACCTAAATAGTGTAAACGTTAACATCTAGACAAAATTAAAAAAGACTACTAATCTATAGTAATCTTTTCTAATTTATGTTTCCTAACCTAACTAATTTAATTATCGATTGTTATGCTAATTCCCGTTAATCTATTTGAGAATATTGATAATTTACTTGCATAACTTGGATGATCATTATTAGCTTGAACAACTTGTTTAAGTGTACCAAAGTCATCCGTAATAATACCATCAACGTTCATAAATAACATCTTTTGCATAATCGTTTCATCATTTACAGTCCAAGCATAGACATCCTGGTTCTTATCATGTGCCTTGCTCACAAATGAGTCATCTAGAGTTGTAGCTTCCATAGTGTACGCATTTGCTGGTGTTTCTGGAAATGATATATTATATGGAATAATAAAACTGATATAAAGCTTTGGTGCTTGTTTTTTTACTTGTGAAACAACATCATAACTTAAAGAATGAATTCGATCCTTATCAGCTAATAGTCTTTTTTGATATTTTTTAACAAAGTTTTTAGTCATATTGGGACTATCTTGCGGAGATACTTTGATTTCAACTAATAATTTTTGATGATTCTTCTCTGCTGCCTTTAAATATTCATCGAAACTTGGAATTTTAGCTGAATAACCATTTTCACGAACAGTTAATGCTGTTAACTCGGATAATGTTAAATCATGTACTGTCCGATTAACATTCGCTAAATTTTCCAAATTTGGATCATGCATAACAACAAATTTATGGTCTTTTGTTTCTTGAATATCCATTTCGATGTAATCAGGTTTCTCTTTAGCTGTTTTTTCTAAGGCAGGAATGGTATTTTGTACACCATTTCCATCATCAACTCCACGGTGAGAAATAAGAACTGGATAGTCATTTAGCATCCCCTTTAAGTAAACATAATTATAAATAGAAGCTGTCCCTGCAACTAGTATCAGGAGAACAACGACACTAACTTTCTGTAATTTAATAAAGCGTTTCTCTTTATAGAATGTTTCTTGAACGGGTTTCAAATGCGGTTGTTGTTCTTCAAAAACATCTAGCGCAATACCTAACAACATAGTCACACTTAAAGCTAATACGATTTGTCCTAAAATTTCCAAAATAAACAGATTAAACATCACAATCATAAATGCTTGATTTTGAAAATGATTATCTACATAGTTCTGAATTAGGAACAAACTAATTTGAACAATTCCTGATATAAAAGCTATAGAAGCCGTAATTACTAATCCTTTTGTGACGGTTATCCAAAATTTGCCACGTCCAGCTTCCCAACTTTGTTTAATTAAATGACCGATTCTTTTTTCTGAACTAAACAACATAGTTGGAATAAAACTAATTAATCGGATAGAGAAGAAAAATGCTACACCATAGACTAAAAGTATTGGGCCCCAGATAGCTGGACTTGTCCACATATCTTGAAGAATAAAATCTGGAATAGTCACCTTATTTAATAAAGTAGATGTAAATAAGACTTGTCCAAATGGTAAAATTAAAACGAAGTAAAAAATAACGAGCAACGCTGTTAAAGGACGTAACTCTAAAACGTCATGAATTGATTGTTTTAATAATGACTTAAATTCAATTTTTAAATCATAACGAATAGCTTGAATACCCCTGATCATGAAAGACATTTGAATATAAACAATACTTAATATAACTAATATAACAAGGATAAACTCAATTAATAATATAGGTTTATCCTCAATAACCGAAATAATGTTAGTATAGGTTAAATATTCGACTTGGTTACTACTAAGTATCTGGCTTACCACCCAAGTTAAGATTGGTTGTACCACTGCAGATAAAATATAATTAGTAACAACTACTAAAATAAAATACAATTTCCAGTGTTGAAAAAATTCCTTATAACTTTGATTTAAAAAATGAAATGTTCTACGCATATTTTCCCCCAATTAAATATTTAATATGTACTTTATACTATCATAGCCTTACCTTTTTTTACATTTATTGACTTTATCCGCGTAAAAATTGAATCTTACTACCTTAGCGTGGTAAATTAGATAGTATCGTTTCTCATAAAAGGAGTTCATCATGTTAAAACATAAAAAAGGTTGGTTTATCTTATTATTCTTAGTCCTAATCGTCTCTATTGGTTCATTATTCTTTTTCATTCAAAATTCTCACTCCGTTTCCAATACTAATCACCAAAAAAATAGCTCTAAAAAGGTAAGTTCATCTTTACCCAAGAAAACTATTAAGAAAAATAAGCTCATTTCAAATACTAAAATAGACAGTTCGCATTGGAAATCATTTAAGGGCCAGACCGAATTTCCAATTTTAATGTATCATAGTATTTCTGTTGGAAATTCACTTCGTATTCCTGAAGCACAATTTGCCCATCAAATGCAGTGGCTTAAAAAAAATGGTTACTACACGTTATCACCTGCTGAAGCTATCGAAGTTTTTAAAACACATAAAAAACCTGCTAATAAAATTGTTTGGATTACTTTTGATGATGGTTACAAGGATAACTATGAAAAAGCTTATCCTGCTCTCAAAAAATATCATCAAAAAGCAACCATCAACTATATTACAAGCCACTTTGGCCACATAAACAAACTAACTATGCCACAAATGAACGAGATGCGAAAATCAGGTTTAGTAAGTATTCAAAGTCATACTGTCCATCATGAGGAACTTAATCAGATGACCGATGCACAACAAACTTTTGAATTTAAGAATTCGAAAAAATGGCTAAACAATAAATTTCATCAAGAGACATCAATTATTTGTTATCCAGTTGGTCGCTTCAATAACCAGACCGCTAAACTTGCTAAAGATGCAGGCTACAAACTTGGTCTAACGACATTACCAGGACTCGCTAATGAAAGCCAAGGACTATTCACCTTGCATCGTGTCCGTATCTCACCCGATTTATCAGATATTTCTTACAAGTATCTTTTAGAACACGGCATGTAAACAACACAAAAAAAAGGAATAAATCGCTGTTTGATTACAGTGATTTATTCCTTTTTTTTGTTAAACATTTTAATACACCGAAAGAATTATTTAATTAAGCTTAGTTCTAACCCTAATGCTTCTGCGACACGTGTTCCGTATTCCTTATCAGCTTGATAAAACTGTTTAGTTTCACGAATCTTTATCTCAATATCTTTAACTTGTCCCAGATTTAATTTAATATTTTCAATTAAACGTGCTTTTTCATCAGTAGGTAACAATCGATATAATTTACCGGCAGCAGTATAATAATCCTCATTTACTGAATAGTTGCCTACTTTTCCATCCAATGTATCACCATGAACTTCTGCATGGCGATTTTCTTCAGGTCCACCTAAACTGTTGGGCTCATAGTTAACATCACCGTTCTGATTTTGCGCCATTAAACCATCTCGTTCATAATTATGAACCTCATTTTTAGGACGGTTAGTTGCCAATTGTTCATAGTTAGCACCTAATCTATATCTTGCAGCATCTTTATAACCAAATAAGCGTCCTTGGAGTAATTTATCTGGTGAGGCTTCAATTCCTGGAACGAAGTTAGCTGGTGAAAATGCTAATTCTTCAATATCTTCAAAATTATTTTTTGGATTTTCATCTAAAACCATTTGGCCAATTTCAATTAATGGATAGTCCTTTTGCGAAATAACTTTCGTAACATCAAAGATATCTTGCGGATAGGCTAATCCTGCTTTGTAAGGCACAATTTGTACGGCTACTGTCCAACTGGGGTAATCTTGATCCTCAATCGCATTATACAAATCATTTTGTAAGTAATCAGAATCTTTTCCTCTTAATTCTTCAGCAACCTCATTACTTAAATTATGAACACCTTGGTTTGTTTTGAAATGATATTTAACCCAAAATTGTTCACCTTGCTTGTTTACCCATTTAAAAGTATGACTTCCATAACCGTGCATCATTCGGTAACTAGCAGGGATCCCACGATCACTCATAAGCATTGTTACTTGGTGAACTGTTTCAGGTGATAACGACCAGAAATCCCACTGCATATCCTGACTTCTAGCATGCGTTTTTGGGTCACGCTTTTGGGAATGTATAAAATCTGGGAATTTCAAAGCATCATTAATAAAGAAAACGGGCGTATTATTACCCACAATATCGTAGTTACCTTCATCTGTATAAAATCTTACTGCAAATCCTCGTACATCTCGATAAGTATCCGGATAACCTGCCTCACCAGCTACTTGTGAAAAACGGGTTATGACTGGCGTTTTCTTGCCCAAACCATTGAAAAGACCTGCCATAGTATAATCACTCATATCTCTAGTTAATTCAAAATAGCCTTTAGCCCCTGCCCCTTTTGCATGGACCACTCTTTCTGGAATACGTTCTCGATTAAAATGTGCCAATTTTTCTAGTAATTGGTAATCTTGAACTAAAACCGGTCCACGAGCCCCAGCTGTTTGTGAATTTTGATTATTCGCCCATGTTTGACCTTCATTTGTTGTTAAATCCCCCATGATGATTCCTCCTATTATCTTATTTATAAGTCCAATCCTAGCACCTAAACTGATAATTACAATTATTTTGACTTTTATAACTTGAATCGGAAAGTAGGTTTTAAATATCATAGTGAGTTCTAGTTAATGTTTATTTTTTTATCATTTTATGACATTTTAAATCAAATAATAACAAAAAGCCTTGATAACATAGTATTGTTATCAAGGTTTTAAAATTAATTTTATCTAGTTTTTTAAGAAAACTGTTACAGAAGCCGCAATTACAATTAGTATAAGACCAATAATAATAACTAACCATTCTTTACCCGTTTTTTTAGTGCGCATAACGACAATTCCTGAAATCGTTGCTCCAACAATTGAAACTTGTGAAAGGACGAATCCAGTTGCCAATCCAAGCATTGCAGGTTGAGCTGAAACTAAATAACCCAATGCTGCCATTGCAAAGAAGAAACCAGAAAAAATTTGTTTGTACGTAACACTTTGTGTAAAAATGTTATTTTTATTTTTCGTTAATTCATAAATTCCAAGAATTAATCCAAATGCTGCCATCCCGATAGCTTGTGCTAAAAACATATGCATACCATCAGTATTTTTAGTATATTGTGGAAGGATACCATATAATGAATAACCAACTTGGGCAATCAATAAGACACCAACTGCCTTTGTAAGTAGTTCTTTATTTCCAGCTGATTTCTTTTCTTGATAAGTTGTCATATAAGCTCCAACCAAGATAACAAATACAGCGATGAATCCATATAATTTTGATGAAACTGGACCCCAGTTACCAAGCATTACAACACCCCAAACTACATTTGCTGTAATTTGGAAAGCTGTTGAGATTGGCATTGCTTTAGCAGAACCTAAAGCATTTCCATCCTGATCTTTCATCCCAAAAGCCATAATAGTTAAAACATTTCCAAAGGCCCAAGCTGCCCCTGAGAAAAATGCTAACCAAAAATTAGAACCTTGTAACATGGGCATTCCCATGACTAATGAAAGGACGATTGCAACAATCAAAGTTCCCCATGTTGCTCCAAAAATACCTTGAACTGGTTTACCGCCAAAATATGATACTAAAGTTGGATATGCACTCCAACCAATAATTGCTAAAAGTGAGAAAAATAATCCTAACATATTCATTTTTATATCATCCTATCCTTATATTAATAACTATTTAATTGCTTCGCCTTCAAAATCAACATTTGATTCCAAAACGATATTTGAAAATGGTGTGATTTCACCTGTTCGTACTGTAGCAATATTATTATCATCACGACTCATCGATTTCAATTCATCATGTGAAATGAAAACAACTTCAACATCATCATCTAATAAAGCCTTGATAGCAGCATATTGTTCAGGATTAACCGTTTTAATTTCTTCAGCTAAAAAAGCTTTTTGAATTTTCATTTCAGAAAGTGTTGCAGCTAAAACATCAATAAATAATGGTAATCCACGTACGATTGAAAGATCAATTTTACGTCCATCATCCTTAATTGGTAGGCCTGAGTCACCAATTGTTAACCATTGTGTATGTCCAATTTCAGAAATAGCATTTGATAATTTTGTATTCAAAAGATTAGTTTTACGCATAATTTATCTCCCATTCAACAATTTAAATTTATTTATTAGCATCCAAAACAGCTAATACAGCAGATTCAGTTGGAATACTTGGTTGTGCACCAGCATGTGACACCGTTACAGATGAAGCAGCTGATCCATAACGCATAGCTTCAGCTAAATTATCTAAATTAGCATGTAAACGTGTTGCTGTAGCACCAATAAAAGTATCGCCGGCAGCAGTTGTATCAACAGCCTTAACCTTAAATGCTGGAACGACTCCTTCTTCACCATTATCACGCATGTAGAAAGAACCTTCTGAGCCAATTGTAATGATTACGGTATTAATTCCACGTTCAAAATAGTACGCAGCATTGTGTATCATTGAATGTTCATCAGTCACTTCTATCCCAGTCAATAAGAATGTTTCATGTTCATTTGGTGTAATAATATCAGTTAATTCTAATAATTCAGCTGGTAGTCCACCATTTTCAGGCATTGGAGCTGGGTTCAAAATTGTTTTAACACCATGTTCGCGTGCAATCTTGAAACCTTCAATAACTGATTCTGTTGGAATTTCTAATTGCGCAATCAAAAAATCTGATTCAGCAATGGCAGCTTCATGTGCGCGTACATCAGCTGGTGTCATATCAGCATTAGCGCCACCATAAATATGGATAATATTATCGCCTGTTTCGGCTGAAACAGTAATATAAGCTTGTCCAGTTTCTTCAGTATCTGAAACAATCACATGTTCAGTGCTTAAGTTTTCAACATTCATATTCTTTGAGGTATCAAATTCTTTACCAACTTTTGTAATCATGTTAGTCTTTGCACCAGAACGTGCAGCGGCAACACCTTGGTTCAATCCTTTTCCACCCATTGCTTCAACTTGATGATTTGGTGTGTGTAAAGTTTCGCCGCTAGTTGCGAAACGGGGTACAGAAACAACCTTATCAATATTAGTTGAGCCCAAAACAGTAATAACTTTTGCCATAACGTTTCTCCTTCATTTCTTTGATATATTTATCAAATAGAATGTGTATTCGATTACATCAATATAATACATATTATTTGCTTTGGCAAGCGCTTTCTGGTTTTAACTGCTAAAACTACCGACTTTTTCGCCAATTATTGACTAATACAAAAAAACCTGATGACATAAAATTGTCATCAGGTTTTTTATTAATATTAAAGTTTAATTTTGCTTACGATGTTTAATTTGTCATCAAGATCGTAAACAACTGGTTCGCCAGTTGCCATTTCAACGCCCATGATGTCTGCATCAGAGATGTTTTCAATGTATTTTGTAAGGGCACGTAATGAGTTACCATGTGCAGCAACGATTACATTTTTGCCTTCAAGTAATTTAGGAGCGATTTCGTCTTCCCAGAAAGGAATAACACGTTCCAAAGTAACTTTTAAGTTTTCGCCACCTGGGATAGCTTTAGGATCTAAATCAGCATAACGACGATCGTTAGCTGCTGAACCTTCATCAGTTGCGCTTAAAAGTGGAGGTAATGTATCGTATGAACGACGCCATACAAGAACTTGATCTTCACCGAATTGTTCTGCTGCTTCGGCTTTGTTTTGGCCTTGTAATGCACCATAATGACGTTCATTTAAGCGCCATGATTTGATTTCAGGAACCCATAATTGGTCTGAACCTTCAAGTGCGTAATGTAATGTTTTAATAGCACGTGTTAAAACAGATGTATAAGCTTGATCAAATTCGATTCCAGCTTCTTTAATCTTTTTACCAGCTGCTTGTGCTTCAGCAACGCCTTGTTCGCTCAAGTTAACATCTACCCAACCTGTGAAAAGGTTAGATAAGTTCCATTCACTTTGTCCGTGACGAATAAATACTAATTTTGCCATAAGATAAAATCCTCTTTTTCTATTTTTAGTTTACTGGTTTATTTTACACTGAAATGAAATAAATTAATAGTCTAATTTAAGCGATTTAGCTTTGCACTTTTGAGTCCCTTTAACAACTGATCAACAGCTGTTTGAACCGTTCCTAAATCAGTTGCCAAATTCATTCGAATAAAGCCTGGCGTTTCTTCACTAAACCATTGTCCATAATCAATAGCTAAGCCACACTCATTCTGAATAAATTCTTTCATCCGACTGGGATTTACATATGCTGAAAGGTCAATCCACATCAAGTATGTGCCTTCTAGTTCACTAATTTTAATTTCTGGAAATTTATTGACTAATTGGTGGCTGACTTCTAAATAATTGGTCCTTACGATACTCAGAATTTCATCTAACCAAACTGCTCCTGAACGATAAGCCGCCTCTCCAGCAACACATCCCATTAAACTACCCTCAGGTTTGTTCAAACGCTGTACCATTTTATCGTACTTAGCTCGTAATTGCGCGTTTGGAATAATGATATGCGAGTTTTGTAAAGCAGCTAAATTAAATGTTTTTGAGGGAGCATTAACGACAACCATATTATCTCGATAACGACCTTCGTCTATTGATAAAGCTGATACAAATGGTTTTTTTCCCACAATTAAATCTTGATGAATTTCATCCGAAATTACCATCACTTTATTTTCACGACAAATTTCAAAGAGTTGTGTCAGTTCAGCTTCAGTCCAGACGCGACCAACTGGATTATGCGGTGAACAATGAATAAGTAATTTAACGTGATTAGCTTTCATATCTCGTTCAATTGCTTCAAAATCCATTTCATATTGATTATTTTCATGTTTCAAAGGTGTTCGTACGATACGTCTGTTATTATCTTCAATTGCACTATAAAAAGGGTAATATACTGGTGTTTGAACTAAGACGCTATCACCTGGTTCCGTCATTAAATCGACTAATTGATATAATGAATTTACAACCCCTGTTCCAAATCTCATCCATTCCTTATGCAGTTCAATCCCATAGCGAGATTGTTGCCAATCAAAAAAGGCATCATAATATGAATCAGGAATTGTTGAATAACCAAAAACACCATGTTGTACCCGTGCTATTAAAGCATCAGTTACGGCTTTAGGTGCTTTAAAATCCATATCTGCAACCCACAGTGGCAATAATTTATCATCGCCATATTGCTCTTTTAAACTATCCCATTTAACTGAATTTGTATTTTTTCTATTCACTCTAAAATCAGCTAAAAATTTATTTTTCTTTACCATCAGTTTGACTATCCTTCCTTATTCCTTTAATTTTACCAATCCGTCCTTTAGATCCAGGAATTGACTTCACACCCAAGATATCCAAGAAGAATGTGAAAATGGGAATTCCGACAATCAAGCCCCACGTTCCAAATAATTCTTCACTGACTAACAAGATTACAAATGTAAAGAATATAGGTAGTTCTGTCCGACTTGACATAAATTTAGGATTTAATACATATGATTCTAATAAATGAACGACCATTAACATAATTAAGATGTAAACCACATCACGTACGCCACCAACCGAATAACCAACTAAACTTAATGGAATACATGAAATTAATACCCCTGCGACTGGAATTAAACTTAATAAGAAAATTAATATTCCTAAAGGCAAGAGCTGTGGCATATGCATGAAGTACAACCCAATCACAGTAATAACTGTATTAACAGTTGCGATAAAGAATTGTGCTTCAATAACGACACCAAATGATTTAACAAATTTTTCACCAAAGAAGTAAATATCCTGGAAAAACCAACCAAAATCACTTGATAAAAAGTTTTTTGAGAAATGTGTCATCTGATCTTTTTCAATCGTATAAAAGAAGCTTAAAATAAGCGATAATAAAAATGTTGCTGCCATAAAACCAATGCTCGTTATATATTGAAATACAAGCGTAAAACTACTTTTTAATTGTGGCACAATTTGAGATTTACCAATAGATTTAAGTACCCATTCCATCACAAGATTTGTATCTTTACCTGGATGACGATAAAAATTAATCACATAATGTGCCATTGAAACTGTTTGCGAAACTAAAATAGGAAAATACTTAGTAACTGCCAAATAAAGCAGCGCGATAATTGCCAGATATACTCCTATAACAATTATTCGACTATTAATTGATGAATGTCTTTGAATAACATTTATCAATCGGACTACTAAATATGTAAATATAAAAGTTAATAGAACAATGCTAATGACATCTTTCGCAAGAAAAATAACACCCATAATTACACAAAGTACAACAAATCTACGTAACTTAATATTTTCAATAAAACTTTGCCAAATTTCCAATAGACACACTCCTTTAACTATAGTCTTCATTGTACAAAATATTTACTAAAATGTCTGTAATTCTTACCTTTTTGTTCTAAAATAATTATCTCTCCGGAAAGTTGACGACTTGTCGTCTATTAAAACTTATGGTTAACTATGAAGATTGACTCTACGAAAGGAGTACTCTTGTATGGCTGAATTAATTTACAAACAACTGATTAGTAAACTTAAAAAAAGAATCGCTGCAGATGAATTTCCCGACATGAAACTCCCTGATGAACGTAGTTTGAGTGAAACTTATAAAATTAGTCGTAGTTCAGTAAAACGAGCTCTTAGCCAAATGGCTAACGACGGTATTATTTTTAAAAAACGCGGTTCCGGCACCTTCATTAATCCCTTATATTTAAAAAATAAAACCGTTTTTAATTATGAAGGCTCTAACTTAGGTGTTACAGACGGATTTGAAATGAATGGTAAAAGCCCTAAAGTTAAAGTACTAAGTTTTGAAGTTATTGCGCCCTCAGAAGATTTACAACGCAATCTTTTCTTAGACACAGATGATTTTGTCTACAAGATTGTTCGCTTACGTTTATTTGAAAAAACGCCTTTTATGATTGAAACAGGCTATATTCCAATTAAGATTGTTCCTAATTTATCTCAAACAATTGTTAAAGGATCAATTTTTAATTATTTGGAGGATATTCAGAATCAATCAGTTACTAAATCGTCGCTTTCAATCTACGCTGAACCATCAGACGAAAATGATCAAAAACTTTTAAATTTAAAACCAACTGAACCAGTTAGTATAATGGATGGTATTTTCTTCTTAGATAATGGTACCCCATTTGAATATTCAAGTATGAGATTTCATTATAAATTTTCTAAATTTAATACTTTCATGGCCGTTAAATAGGCTATTTAACGGCTTTTTATTTACTTTTTAAAATAATTGGTACGTTCCAATGAATTAAATGATTGACTTTTATTTAATGTTTGTTATTATGAACATATAGAAAGCGCTATAACTTTAGCAAATAAAACATATAGGAGTGTGTAACTATGACAGAAACTGATTTTTCATCTAAATCATATTTAGATAAAGTTGATGCTTGGTGGCGTGCAGCAAACTACCTTTCAGTTGGACAACTTTATTTAAAACAAAATCCATTATTACAAACTGAAGTCGTACCTGAAGACATCAAAGTTAACCCTATTGGTCATTGGGGAACAATCTCAGGCCAAAACTTTATTTACGCTCATTTAAACCGTGCAATTAATAAATATAACTTAAACATGTTCTATATTGAAGGACCTGGTCATGGTGGCCAAGTTATGGTTTCTAATGCTTACCTTGATGGTAGTTATACAGAAATCTACCCAACAATCACTGAAGACTTAACTGGTATGCAAAAATTGTTCAAACAATTTTCATTCCCAGGTGGTGTCGCTTCTCATGCTGCTCCTGAAACACCAGGATCAATCCATGAAGGTGGCGAATTAGGTTATTCATTATCTCATGCCGCTGGTGCTATTCTTGATAACCCTGACGTAATTGCTGCTACAGTAATTGGTGATGGTGAATCAGAAACTGGACCATTAGCAGCAAGTTGGTTCTCAAATGTCTTCATTAACCCAGTTAATGATGGTGCTGTATTACCAATCCTTGATATGAATGGTTTCAAAATCTCAAATCCTACAATTTTATCACGTAAATCTGATGCAGATTTAACAAAATACTTTGAAGGTATGGGTTGGGATCCAATTTTCGTTGAAGGAACTGATCCTGAGATCATCCATCCTGAAATGGCTAAAAAAATGGATCTTGCTATCGAAAAAATTAAAGCAATCCAAACTGAAGCTCGCAAACACCCAGCTGAAGAAGCAACAATGCCTAAATGGCCTGTTATGATTGTTCGTACACCAAAAGGCTGGACTGGTCCAGAAGTCTGGAACAACGAACCAATCGAAGGCTCATTCCGTGCTCATCAAGTTCCAATTCCTGTAGACCAACGTCACATGGAACATGTTGATGCTCTTGTTAAATGGATGAAATCATACCGTCCAGAAGAATTATTTACAAAAGACGGTCAATTAATTCCTGAACTAAAAGAAATGGCACCTAAAGGCAACCAACGTATGGCAATGAACCCTATTACTAACGGTGGTATTAATCCTCAAAAATTAGTTATGCCTGATTGGAAGAAAAATGCTGTTGATACATCAACTCCAGGTGCTGTTACAGCACAAGATATGATTATTTTCGGTGACTTCGCTCGTGATATTATTGAAGAAAACCCTAAAAACTTCCGTATCTTCGGACCAGATGAAACAAAATCAAACCGTTTGAATGCTATCTTTGAAGCTACTAACCGTCAATGGTTAGAACCAATCAAAGAAGGTAACGACGAATGGCAAAGTCCTGTAGGCCGTGTTCTTGATTCACAATTATCAGAACATCAAGCTGAAGGTTGGATGGAAGGTTATGTCTTAACTGGACGTCATGGTTTCTTCGCTAGTTATGAATCATTCTTACGTGTCGTTGATTCAATGTTGACACAACATTTCAAGTGGTTACGTAAAGCCAAAGAACAAACATGGCGTAAACAATACCCATCATTGAATGTTATTGCAACATCAACTGTATTCCAACAAGATCACAATGGTTATACTCATCAAGATCCAGGTATGCTTGGTCATTTAGCTGATAAGAAACCTGAATTTATCCGTGAATATACACCTGCTGATTCTAACAGTTTATTAGCTGTTATGAATAAGACTCTTCAAAGTGAAGAACTTATTAACTTAATCGTTTCAAGTAAACAACCACGTCCTCAATTCTACTCAGCTGATGAAGCTCAAGAACTTGTTGACAATGGTTTGAAAGTTATCGATTGGGCAAGTACTGCTAAGGGCGATGATGCTGATCTTGTTATTGCTGCTGCTGGTTCAGAACCTAACTTAGAAGCTTTAGCTGCTGTTAGTCTTTTAAACTCAGCATTCCCAGAATTGAAGATTCGTTTCATCAATATTGTAGATATCTTAAAATTACGTCATCCTAAGATTGACCCTCGTGGTTTCTCTGATGAAGAATTTGACGGTTACTTTACAACTGATAAACCAGTCGTATTCGCATTCCATGGTTTCGAAGCTATGGTTCGTGACATCTTCTATGATCGTCATAACCACAATGTTTCAATCCATGGTTACCGTGAAAATGGTGATATCACTACACCATTCGATATGCGTGTCTTGAACCAAATGGATCGTTACAACCTTGCTAAAGATGCTGTCTTACAAGCTGGCAACTTAGGCGCTGCAGGCGATAAATTTGTTAAAGAAATGGAAGCTATGGTTGCTAAACATGAATCATACATCCGTGAAAATGGTGATGATCTTCCAGAAGTTAATAACTGGAAATGGACTCCACTAAAATAGTAAAACTTTAAACGAAAAGAGAACCGCAATTGCGGTTCTCTTTTCGTTATCATTAAAAATCATTCTTTTGTGAGCTGTCCATCTCGCATAAAAAATGTTTGGTCTGTATATGCCAAGACATCTTCATCATGTGAAACCATAATAATCGTTTGTCCCGTCTTTTTAGTAATATCGGCTAGCTGGGCTGCAACTTGCTTCGCTCTTTTGCTATCTAAGCTTGCCGTTGGCTCATCAGCAAAGATGAGCTCCGGTTGCCCAAATAATGCTCTAGCGATTGCAACGCGTTGTCTTTGACCACCTGAAAGACTAGCAGGATATTGATTTCTTTGGTCCCATACACCTAAGTCACGTAACATCATTTCGGGATTACGACTTTCTTTTTTAGTTTTCATTTTATTGACTAATTCAAATTGTTCTAAAACGGTTAAAAATGGGACTAAATTAGACCCTTGTAAAATAAACCCAAATTCATTAAATCGTAACCTAGTTCGCTCTTTTTCGCTTAATTGTCCGATCTCTTGATCTTTAAAATAAATTGTTCCATCGGTTAATCCTTGTAATCCACCCATAATGGTCAGCAACGTTGTTTTTCCAGATCCTGATGGACCTGTCAAGCCAATAAACGTCCCTTTCTCAACAACTAAATCAATATTATCAAGAGCCAACTTTTTATTATCACCTTTTCCAAATGTTTTAGAAACATCAGATAATTGCATTAAACTCATTTAGACACCTCCAATTGCATCAAGTGGATCAACACGTAATATTTTAAAAATGGAGAATAGTGATCCTAGAATGATCATCAATAATAAGATAACCGAAAATCCTACGACTAAGAAGACATTATTTAAAAATGGGACGGCAGCTGGTAACGATAGCGCTGTTGCCACATCTGCAATAATACCCAATCCAATTCCTAGTAAACCTAGTAATGACGACTCCCAAATTAAGCTTTTAACCAAAGTCCCACTAGAAACTCCTTGTGCACGTAACACGCCATAAACGGCTGTTTTTTCAATGGTTAAAATATACATAAAGATACCTACGATAAACGCAATAATGACAAATAAGGCGCCAATCATTAACGTAAAGGTCTTCACTTCTGGACCATATCCCGGTATGTTGTTAATCACCTTGTCCATTGTTAATGTCGCTAATTGTTGATCTTTTTTAATTTTAGCTGAATTTTTTAAAACAACTGCATTAATTTTTTCAGTCGGATTGTCCGGGCCATAACGTAACGTTTGATAGTCAGCTAATTGTAAATAGACAACTGGTGCTGTTGTGTATTTATTACCCGTCGTTATCCCCACTACTTTATATTCTTGTTTCGCATTATTAATTTTTATTTTTTGGCCTAATTTAGTGGCATCTAATCCATTATCAACAACTACTTCGTTAACTTTCTGCGGCATTCTGCCTTGAACTAATTTAGGCTTCAAAAATTGATTAAATTGAACTCCAAAAACACTAATATTAGCTTTTGGTTCGTTTTTCCGACTAGCAACGCCCATCATTTGACCTAAATAAGCGTAGTCTGATTTTGACCCTGAAATCTTAGGAAGTGAGTCTTTTTGTATCTCGGAAGATGCCAAATTATTATTCGCATACTGACTGATAACAATGTTATCCGCATCCCAATTATCAATTGAAGACCGATTATTGTTCGCAAGCCCAAAAGCCAATCCCGTTAAAAAAAAATGAGATATGAAACTAAAAAGATGGTGAAAATAATCAGACCATACCGAAGTTTATTATATTTAATCTCTTTAACAGCTAAGTACATGTCATATTCCCCCTTATTTCTACTATATAATAACTTTGCACCAAATTAAAAGTAAACGTTTTCAGTGGAGGTTAAGAAAAAAGCATAATCCTAAAATTTAGAATCACACTCTTAAAATACTAATTTATTTGTAATCTCGCGCTGCAATAGCTTTAACACTTGTTGTTTCTTTAACAGCCTGTTTAATAATTTTTACAACATCTGAATCACTAAATGAGTTAGGGTTAACACCAGCAAATTTAATTGAGTCTCGTGCTGCCTTAATACGTGATGCTGTAATTGCTTTACCGTTACCATCTACTATGTTAGATGAACTTGTTGTATATTCATTCGAACCTGAATACGATGATGCAGCGGCTTGTTCTTCTGACGTCAACGTAGCTGACGAATTGTTTTTTATTTCTGGTATACTATACTCCGACCCATAACCACTACTTTTAGATGATGGTGTTGAACTTTTCGAACTACTTGAAGAACTGCTTGAAGAACTACTTGTTGGGTAGCCAATCGTTGCCAAATTCTTATCATTTTTTTGTTGTAAGTCTGTTGCTTTTTTCTTTAAATCTGAGTAATAATTTTTATCAATACTACTATCTTTTAAGATTTCAGTTAATTTATCGTTTGATGCTGTGTAGCTATATTCTGTATTTAAATTCATTGCTTCATTATATGTTTTTATGAATAGCGCACGTTTTTCAAGAACCGTTGTTAATTCTTTTTTCAAATTTGTTGCTCGTTTTTTAATGACTGCTGATCCATCATGATCCGCTAGCACGATGCTAATTGCATCCTTTGCTTTACTATACTGACGATCTTCAGTTTTGTTAATTACTGCCTTGTAATGTGTCACCTGTGTCTTGTAAGCTTGTGCAGTCGCATCATTTGATTTCTTTTTTAAAGCGACATCAAAATAATTTTCTGCCTCAGTATATTCTGCATCTTGAATCGCAGTTTTACCGTTCTTCATGGCTGTATTATAATTTTTATTTGCTTCTGCATGTTTCGTTAAACCGTAGCCACCAAACATACCTACTATAACAACTGCAACTAATCCCCATACCCATTTTTTCATTTTAACCACACCTCTTATCCCTATATTTATATCGCTGTTATTATATCATGGAACATCCTTCAACCGTTATTCAAAATAAGAATTTAGTCCCTGAGAGAAACTAAATTCTTATTTACTTAATTTATAATATAAGTGACAACAGCATAATAGCGCAAAGTCCAAGTACAACAGATAATCCCATTGATCTCGTACGATATGCGATTGCGAATACAACCACAGCCGCTATTAATTTTGTGACGTTATCTACGCCCACAAATTGAAAACTTGAATCAATAAAAAGGTCTTTAAAAACTAATGCTGAAAATAACGCAACGGGTACATACTTCATCCATTCATTAAACCATTCTGGGATTTCTCGAGATGAAAAAATTCGTAATGGAATAAATCGCGGTAAATATGCAACAATTGCAGATAAAATAATTAATAAAAAATGATCCATTGTTGTCATTTCCATAGTTAACTTTCCTCAGAAACTTTAGACTTTCTACTTATTGTATGTCGACTTGCTTTTGGTTTAATCGTATTTAATAATTTATTTCGTTTACCTTTTCTAACAATTTCATGTTCAATAATAAATCCAACAAAGGAAGCTAGTAAAGTTGCTACAACTAATCCCATCGTACTTTGGAACAATGACATGAAAATAATTGCTAAAATACCTGAAAGAATACTAATAATAATTGTGAGATAATTTTTAAGTTGCATGACTATCATGTAAATAAATAATGAAGTTAATGCAAATTCAACAATGCTTAAATTAATTTTTAACCCAGCACCAATTAAACTACCTGCAATATTACTCATCGTCCAAAATAATAATGAATAATGTTCAACCATCAAGGCATCTTTTGGTTTCCATTCTTTATCTGTTGCAAATTTTAAATAGTTTACTGCGTAATTTTCATCGTTTAGTGATGCCGCAAATATGTATAAAAACTTACGACTAGTTCCTCGAATGTACTGTGACAAACTAGCACCTAATAACGCATACCGTAATTCTAAGAAAAATAGCATAGTAACAATTGAAAGAATTGGCGACTGAATCGTCAACATTGATGCAATTAAAAACTGTGCACCACCTGAAAAGACAAGTATGGAAACTAATCCTGCTAATATCGTATTGAAGCCTGCTGCATGCAACAAAATACCACATGCGAGTCCAATTGGGACGTAACTCAGGCAAAGCGGCATCGCAATTTTAAGAACTGTGAGCCAGCGTTTCTCTGTTTCTTTCACGATAGTCCTCCAATAATATAAAGTTGGTTTAACGATATAAATTATAGCATACATCTGTTTCTTAATACTCATTATTTAGTAACTCTAATCAAAAAGTTATCCAATAATGATCTGTTCTGATGGAAAACGATACTTTTCATCCCGTTCTTTTTTCGAAACAAAGAATATTAACATGTATAACATCCCTACGCGTCCAACAAACATCAAAATAATAATGACCATTTTACCGATAATGCTTAATGAACTGGTAATTCCCGTTGATAATCCCGTCGTTCCAAAAGCAGAAGTTACTTCTACAATCAGCGAAATCAACGAATGATTCTCCGTAATACTTAAAATAAAGACCGCGATTAAACACATAAATATCGATAGGTTAACAACTACTACTGATTTTTGAATATCATTTTCATGAATCCTTCTATTAAAAATATTCACATTCTTATGTCCACGAATAAACGATAACAAATATAATCCTAAAATCCCAATTGTTGTTGTTCGAACACCACCACCAACTGAACTTGGACTAGCACCAATAAACATTAACATAGAAAAAATCAATAAGGTTGTCGTATTAAAATCACTAATTTGATTAATTTGTAGTCCGGCATTACGCGTTGTAATACTATAAAACATAGCTGTCATAACTCTCTCAACGAAATCCTTATGTGCAAAATAACCATTATGTTCAGATAAGAAAATTAATATTGTTCCAATAAAGAAAAATCCAATCGCAAAACTACCTGCTAATTTTGTAAATAATGAAAATCTAAATTTTTTATGTCCTGGTTTGAACCACGTAACCTTGATCCACGCTAAAATTTCAATAATAACGGGAAATCCTAAACCACCTATAAAAATTAAAATCATAATTAAAAATAAAAAGACGTAATCTTTCGAATAAGGGATAATAGATTTCCCAGTAACGTCAAATCCCGCATTTGTTAACGCAGATATTGCAATATAAAAGCCATCAAAAATTGACGCAGCTAGATGTTCAAAGCCATCACGTACATATAAATAAATTGAAAATATCACACCAAAAAAAGCTTGAATCCCTAGCATAATGCCGAAAATTGAATAAACTAAACGAACATTTCCACTTAAATGCGGTTGATTCATATCAGTTTGAATTAGCCTGCGTTGTTGCAACCCAATGCGTCGACCAGCAATTACCATAATAAACGTTGAGAGCATTGTTATACCAAAACCACCTATTTGAAAAAGCATTTCTAGTAAGATGATACCGTTATTGTTATAGACTTGCTCTAACGGAAATGTGGTTAATCCTGTAACACTAACCGTTGAGACTGCCATGAATATTGTATCAATAAATGGCACACTAGCACCAGGTTGTTTGAAGAACGGAAGGCATAATAAAATACTTGTTACTACAATCAATGCTAAATAGTAAAAGACAACAATTTGTACGGGAGAGGCCAACAAACTAGCTTTATCTAGATATTTCTGGATCCACCTATTCATTCTGACTTCCCCCTTTTAGTTTAATTTAAAAAAAGAGATTAGCGCTAAGTACGCACGCTAATCTCTAATCCTGATTATTTAATTAATTCTAATCCTGCATAACTAACAACAATTTTATGTTTTAATTCTTCAGCTGTTTCATTCTTAATAAATTCCTTATCGAATTTAATAATAGCCGAATTTTTTAGTTGTTTTTCAACGACACCAGTAAAGAACTCGTTATTTGTTTCAAAACTAACACGTGTATCAGCTGGAAATGGAATTCCTTTTTCGTTAACTTCAACATTTTTTTCATCAAAATGACTTAACATAATTTGGCCTCCTATTGTTTTAAATATTAATAGTAACAGTATACCGCTTTTTAGTTATTATTACGACCATTAGGACTAAGATTAAGAACCTCAATTTAATTAACCCATTCTAAATATATTCAATCAAAAAAATAGAGCCCGCAAAATTAATTTTGCGTAACTCTATTTAATAATCTATTTTTCTAAATCTTGTAATTTTTGATTATCATCTAATTGTGATTTACCAGCAAGTCCAACTCTTTGAAGAATTTGCATAGCAACCCATAATAGAACTAATGAAACGATAGCGAAGATTGCAAGAACAAATACGCTCATGCCAATTTGTCCACTAACCATTCCAGAAGTTAATGACTCACGGAACCCTAAGGTTGAGTATGTCATTGGTAAGAATGGATGGATGGCATTAAAAAAGCTATTCGTAACTTCCATTGGGAACGTACCACCAGCGCCACCTAATTGTAACATCAAGAGAACCATGGCCACGAATCGACCAGGATTATCAAATGCCATAGCAAGTGCCATAACAAGATACATCGATGTTAACGAGAATACTGTTGCAATTAAGTAAGTTTCAGCAATATGGTCTGCTTGTAATCCAAACATAAGCATCCCTGTAACTTCAACAAGTGCCATACCAAGGGCAACGACAGTTCCAATAGCAACTTTACTCCAGAACCAAGCTGTTGCTGATTGACCTTCAGTTGAAATTTTACGGATTGGGAATGCAAAGTTAAAGACGATTGCCCCAACGTATAATGCAAGTGAAAGAACATATGGTGCTAAAGCATGTCCATAGTTAGGAACATAACTGTAATTCTTATGTTCCAATTCTGAAGGTGCTGCAAACATATTAGCTGTCTTGTTAGTTGCTTTAATTCCATTAACTGTATCTGATCCTGTTTTAAGAGCAGTAGCTAATGTTTTTGACCCTTTTTTAAGTGATTTAGAACCATCACCTAATTTAGCTGAGTTATCATCTAATTTTTGAGTCCCTGCAGCTAATTTATCAACTCCAGCAACAAGTGTTGGTACTTGTTCATTCAAGCTTACTAAACCATTTGATAATGTACCTGAGCCAGTAGCTAATTGACTAACTCCTGATGTCAATGTTGGTACTGATCCATTCAATGTTGATAATCCAGTACTTAATTGACTCGAGCCTGATACTAAGGCACTGTTGTTTCCAATTAATGTTTTAGAACCATTATTAGCACTTAATACACCTGCAGTGTATTTTTGTACACTTGGAATTAAGCCAGGAGTTTTATCTGTACCATTTAACCCAGCCATAATTTGACCTAATCCAGCATTTAGTAAGTCTGTTGCTTGGATAGCACCATAAGGACTTTCCTTTGTGCCAGAACCTGTCTGCGTTAAACCAGTTTTAACAGTATTTAATCCAGCCATTAGTTTATCAATGGCTTTCTTAGCACCTGCTGTTACTTGTGGTTCTTGAGCAGATAACTCGGCAACACCCGCCTTTAATGCTTGTAATTTAGGTAGTAATTCTTGAATAGCTGCTAATTCTTTTTGAATCGATTTTAATTTGTCACCGTTATCAGTCAACGGTGTTGTCATATCAGATAAATCTGTTTTAATTTTTGTTGTATTATTACCTGATGCTGCTAAACTTGTGCCAGCAGTTTGAAGATTACTTCCTAATCCATTAACAGAAGCAGCAATACTTTTTGCTAACGTTGGATTAGATTTCTCTAAAGCTGCAAAATCAGGTGATTTTACAAAGGTAACTAAAGCACCCATATTACTTTGCGCATCCTTAAGTTGTGCAGCAACACTGGATGCGTTAGTTGTACTATAAAGACTATTATTTAATTCACTCAATTGTGAACCAGCATCTGTTGCTTTAGCGGCAACAAGTTTAGTATTAGCTCCAATTTGAGTTAAATCGGCTGTTAATTTTTTAGCATCAATATTAGGCGCATTTGTGCCATTTAATTCAGAATTCAACTTAGAAATTCCTGAATCTAATGCTGTAAATCCAGCCATTAATTTTGCCATTTCAGCTTGTGAATCTGGACTATTTAATTGTGTATCTAAAGTTGCAGCAGACTCCTTCAAGCTTTTAGTTAACGATTGGTTACCCGCTTGAACTGTTGTAATACCACCTCTTAAGGTAATTATTCCATCATTTAATGCTTGAGAATTTGAACTTAATTGACTCAAACCACTATTTAATTCAGTAACTCCATTAGTATAACCTTTTACACCACTTGCTAATGTTGTTGAGCCAGTATCTAGTTTCGATACACCTGAAGCTAATGTACCTGTACTATTATTAAGTTTTGATAATCCAGCACTTAAAGAACCAGCGCCTGTTGCTAATTTTTGAACACCATTTTTTAATGGAACAACACTAGTTGAAAGTGTTTGAACACCATTATTAACAGTTCCTACACCAGTAATGTAGCTATTTAAGCCATCATTCAATGTTACTGTACCATCAGACAATGTTTTAGAACCACTTGCAGCTGTCTTAAAGCCTTTACCGATTGTTTTAACTTGGCCGAAAATAGCTGTTGCATATGCTTTCGTGACTGATTCACGAATTTGGCTATTTAATTGTTTTGCTGCTGTTTCACTGATAACTTCACCAATGTAGTTACGAGATGCATTAGTATCGTACGTGATTTTCATCTTTTTAGGATTTGTATCCATTAAAGTTGCAGCATTTGAAGAGAAGTTTTTAGGCAACGTAATTGTTGTATAGTACTTGTTGTCTTTCATTCCTTGTTTTGCTTGTTTTGCAGAAACGAATGTCCACTTCAATTGGTCATTATTCTTCAACTCTTTTACAAGTTGATCACCAACATCCAATGTCGTTCCATTATATTTAACAGATTCATCGTTATTAACGACTGCTACTGGTAAATCACTTGTTTTGCCATATGGATCCCAAACTGATTTCAAGAAGAAAGCAGCATACAGAATCGGAATAAGCATCATAACAATTGTTGAAACTAGAAGTATTCTATTCTTTCCAACAAATTTAAATTCATTCTTAATCATTTTCATTAAAATTGGTGCCCCCTAAATTAATTATTTCTACTATAAAATTTTATCGATACGTTATAATATACATCAAATGTCCACGAACAACAAATTTTTATTTTCTTTTTAATGTTTTTTTAATCTTACACGACTAAATTGCCCATATAGACAAAAAAATCACCCTAGAAATCAGAGATGATTTTATTGATTTAAAATAAATTTCCAAAGAAGTTAGTAATTGCACGCCACATAATAACAAAAATGTTAGCTTTTTCAATGGCATCTTTATTCGTTCCTGTAACAGAAAGTGATTTTTTGCCATCAACATAAGATAACGCATTATCTTTACCAGTTAATTTAAGCGTTCCAATATCACTATTAGCCTTAATTGGGGCTTCTAATCCTGTTTTCTTAACTAAATCAGTATTTTCTGATACTTTAGCTGAAATAATCGACTTAACTGTTTCGCCTTTTTTCAACCAAACTTTTTGATTAGATTTAAGCATAACTTTAGTTGTTAATTCTTTACCATGAAATACAGGTAAACTATCGGCGTTTTTAAATATTGTACCAGCCTTGATTGTTTCCACGTTGAACATGTCAAATACATATGACATTATTTTTTGTGTATCTGTAAAACGACTTACATCCGTTTCACTCTTGTGTGATGATCCTAAAACGACCGTAATAATTCGATGACCATCTTTTTTTACAGTTCCTGTAAAACATTCACCAGCTTTGTCAGAAGTACCTGTCTTCAATCCATCAACAGGTAATTCTGTATATGCCTTAGCTAAACCAGGTAACATCCAGTTCCAGTTTTCCATTAGTGTTTGGTCAGATGTTCCTTTATCGAAATATTTACGTTTGATACTTGTTGTTTTTAATACTTCTGGGTACTTTTTAAGTAAGTTTTTAGCAACAATTCCCATATCTTTGGCAGTTAATTCATTTTCATCTGATGCGGCTGAACCGGGGTATCGATCAGCTTTACTGATATCGCTATTAGTTAAACCAGAAACGTTATCAATCTTAGCATCTGTAATTCCCCATGACTTAACCTTTGCACGCATTAATGTTACGAAATCTTTTTGCGATCCCGATACTTCATGAGCAAGTGCCATAATAGCCCCATTTGCTGAGTAAATTAAACTAGCATCATACAGTTGTTTAACTGTGTATGATTTCGTTTTACTCAACGGAACGTTTGATAATGATGTATCCTGGCTAATTTTATAAGAATCGTTATCAATCTTAACTTTTTGATCCCAAGTTAATTTACCACTTTTAATTTGATCTAAAATAACATCAATCGAAATTAATTTTGTCATTGATGCAATTGGTAAAACAGCATCAGCATTTTTTTCATAGATTACTTGTCCAGTATCTGCATCAATTGCTAAAGCAGCTTTAGCTGTTAAATTAATAGCGCTTGAACTGGTTGTTGCAGCTGATACAGATTTAACCTCATCTTGAAGTCCCATTGCTGAAACCCCAGTAAATAGTGCTGCCCCTGAAATAAGCCCAATTACGAATTTCTTTGTACGTTTTAAAAATATCATTTTCTCTTTACCCTCTTAACTTCTCTTATTCATTTAAGAATACCCAATAATAGCTATTCTTGCAACTGTTCTTCTTGCTTTCTAGTTAATTTTATATTCTTACCCAATGGTAAATGAATAACAAAACTAGTTAGCTCTTCATTTGAGACAACATATATGTACCCACCGTGGAGCGTGACAATACTTTGAGCAATGGCAAGCCCTAATCCAGTTCCGCCCGTTTTTTGTGAACGAGATTCTTCCACTCGGTAAAACCGATCAAATAATTGATTAAGTGATTGTTCAGGTATTTTAGGGCCATCATTAGTTACTTTTACGATAACTTCCTGACCAATTTTTTCTGCTTCTAAATAAATATGTTTACCGCCTGCCCCATATTTTAAGGCATTTGATATTAAATTATTAAAAACACGGCCTAATTTTTCAGTATCAGCTTCCATCATTAACGGGTTAGGGTTCGTATTGCTACTAATTGTCATTTCTTTATTTTTAGCTTCAAGTTCAAAACTAGCTGCCAATTGTTCTAACATTTGATTCATATCAAAATTAATCGCATTAATTGGCGTCGACGTCTGTCGCACTTTTGTGTATTCAAATAAATCTTCTACTAAAACCTTCATCTGCTTTGATTTCACAAATGCTGTATGTGTGTAAGATAGTAAATCTTCTTGCGAATTATATTGATTATCTTCTATTAAACCTAAGTAACCGATAATTGATGTCAATGGTGTTCGAATATCGTGACTAACATTGGTAATCAGCTCATCCTTTGAATTCTCAATTCGACGTTCTTCTTCCATTGATTCAATCGTACTTTGAACCAAAGCATTAATACTTGAAACGACCCGCGCCATATCACCTTGTAGTTTAAAAGGAATTTGATGATCGTAATGACCGTCCGCAATATAATGCAATTCTGAAATAACATGACGTAACTGCATTTGATGATAACGTCGAATTAGTCGCCAATAGAGCACGACAACGTCCACAATAAGCATGAACGCAACAAAAACATTCCCCCAACTCCAGACATTGAAATCATTCGGCCCAAAAGTTAATGCCGTCTTAATTTGAAAAATACCATTCTCAAGTCCTGGGTTTGAAGCAATCGTCTGATTTAATAGAATAAAAATTGATAAATTCAGTAAAATTAATAGAATAATCGTGATGAATCCTTCCGCGATTAATTCACTTTTTTCTCTACCAGTTAATTTCAAAAATAACCCCTCACTAATGCATTTCTATCTTGTATCCAACGCCCCAGACGGTTTTGATAATATCATCACCGTTTGTTGCTGCTTCAATTTTATCACGTAAATGGCTCACATGGACCATTACTGTTTTGGCAGAAATAATTGATTCTTGTTGCCAAACTTGTTCAAAAATATCATCCGCAGAGTACACATGATTTGGATGTGAGGCTAATAAATATAAAATACCGAATTCTAAAGCAGTTAATTGAATATCACTACCTTCAACTGTTTGAACTTCATGAGAATCTTTTTTAATAATTAGCGGTCCTATTTCAAGTGCAACATCAGGTGCCGGATTCGAGTTTTGGCTACGACGGAGTAATGATTTAACACGTGCCATAATTTCTAATGGGTTAAATGGCTTAACAACATAATCATCAGCACCTGTAATCAGTCCACGAATTTTGTCCATATCTTCTGTTTTAGCAGAAACCATTAATATTGGAATTTCTGAAGTTTTACGAACCTCTTTAATGACATCCATTCCGTTCATTTTAGGCATCATAACGTCGAGAATCATTACACCGATTTCTGGCATTTCTTCTAATTTTTCAATCGCTTCAAGTCCATTTTGAGCAGTAATTGCTTCGTAACCTTCATTTTTTAAATAAATAGAGATTAAATCAACGATTTCTTTTTCATCATCTACAACTAAAATTTTCATTGGATATCTCCTGACTTTTCTTTACTTATAGTATATTGTATCAAATATCACACACGATAACTTTAAAGAATTGGTTAAATCTACTTAATCTAAGTAGTACAAAAAAAGCTTTCGTAAAAAACGAAAGCTTTCCATTTTTTATTATCCACGTTCTAATAAGTAGTTAAATAAACCGCCCATTGTTTTATCTGATAACTCAATCTCTTTACCAGATTCCGTTACTTTAGTAATTTTATAATAATCTTCAAACTCAGGTACTTCCAATTGCATCATCGCAACAAAAGCTGCTGCCGTTTTATAAGTTGCTTGTAGCTGTTCCCCATGAACGTAATCAATAATTAACATATTCGTAACCCCCTATAATATTTATACTCGTAGTGTAGTCTATAAATTTAAATACTTCCACAATTGATACTTATTTTTAAGTAAATTAATATTTCTAACTAATGTCGTATTCCTTTTACTGTATACAATGATTTTGCATCAAATCATGATTAATCATTAGAGTCTTATTTATAATTTAAAACTCTCCATTAAAAAAGACGTAACTTCTTTCATCTGAAAGAAATCACGCCTTTTTAATTATTATTTAACTGAGTAATTAGGTGCTTCTTTGGTAATTTGAACATCATGTGGATGTGATTCAATTAAACCAGCACCTGAAATTTGAACAAATTGTGCGTCATCTTGTAATGCCTTCAATGTTCCAGCACCAACGTAACCCATACCTGAATGTAAGCCTCCAACCATTTGGAAAACAATATCAGCTAAACTACCCTTGTATGATACACGACCTTCAATACCTTCTGGCACTAACTTATTAGCTTCATTTACGCCACTTTGGAAGTAACGATCAGAAGAACCATTTGATTGTTCCATAGCTGCTAAACTTCCCATACCTCGGTAAACTTTGAAACGACGACCTTCATAAATTTCAAATTCACCAGGAGCTTCATCAGTTCCAGCTAACATACTACCTAACATCACAGCGTTACCACCGGCAGCAAGGGCTTTAACGATATCACCAGAGTATTTAATACCCCCATCAGCGATGATTGTTTTACCATATTCACGAGCTACTTCAGCAGCGTCATAAATAGCTGTTAATTGCGGAACACCAACACCAGCAACAATCCGTGTTGTACAGATTGATCCAGGTCCTATTCCAACTTTAACAACATCAACGCCAGCATCATAAAGGGCACGAGTTGCTTCGCCAGTTGCGACATTACCTGCGATTAAAGTTGCTTCTGGGAATTGTGCTCTGATTTCAGTAATTTTACGGATAACACCGGCTGAATGACCATGAGCAGTATCGATAACTAAAGCATCAACACCAGCATCTAGTAAAGCTGTAGCACGTTCAAATGTATCACTTGTAACACCAACAGCGGCAGCAGCAAGTAAGCGGCCATGTTCATCTTTAGCTGCGTTAGGAAATTCAACAACTTTTTCGATATCTTTAATTGTTATTAAACCAGTTAAACGACCATTTTTATCAATGATTGGTAATTTTTCAATTTTATTTTTTTGGAGTATTTTTTCAGCTTCTTTAAGCGAAGTACCTTCCGCAGCTGTTACTAATCCTTCTTTAGTCATAACACTATCAATTAGGACTGACATATCAGAAACAAAACGTAGATCACGATTCGTAATGATACCAATCAATAAGCGATTTTCTAATGTTTCAACGATTGGAACACCACTAATACGGTAACGTTTCATCAATTGTTCAGCATCTGCAACAGAATGTTGCGGTGTTAAATAGAAAGGATCAATAATAACGCCACTTTCAGAACGTTTTACTTTTCTGACTTCTTCAGCTTGTTGTTCGATACTCATATTTTTATGAATAACACCTAAGCCACCTTGGCGAGCCATAGCAATCGCCATTTTAGAATCTGTAACAGTATCCATGCTAGCACTTAAAATTGGGACATTTAATTTGATATTCTTAGCTAATTGTACACTGATATCAACCTCGTTCGGTAATACATGACTTTCTGCAGGTATTAACAACACGTCATCAAAAGTAAATCCTTTTTTAACGAACTTCGTTTCCCAATTTGACATTTTAAAACCAGCTTTCTACTTTTATTTTGTTTACTAACATACCAGATAAACTCAACATTGGTCAAGGTTATCGTCCGATTCTTATTAACCTATAATCGTTTTTAACTGTAACAAAAAAGAGTTCAAAAATTTTACCTGAACTCTTTTCAAGATATCAATCAATTTAAAACATTGTTCGGTTGATATTATAGCGACGTTTAACGTAAATTCTAACTGCAAATGCGATTAATGCAATTACAAGATAAACAGGGGCTGGCAACAATGCATTAAGTGGTCCTGGAATCAATGCCACTAACATGTAGGCAAGAATCCATACTGCAAGAAAGGCTACAAATACTAGTAATGTAACCCAGAAAGCTGGTTTGTCTTCTTTTTTGACGTTTGGGCCATATTTTTTGTAGAAGAGCGCTGCTCCAATACCACCCAAAATTGATGTGATTAGTAGTGTTAATAATCCACCAGCACCAGAAGCTTCTGCTTGCGTACTTGTTTTACTCATTAATCCCATAACACCGTACATACCAGCAAAAATTAATAACATCATCAACCCATTATCTAAAGCTGTTAACCAAAAACTACTTGTTGGTTCTGCAGCTTTTTTCTGTGGGCCCATAATGATATCAGTTGCTTTTGTACTAACAGGACCATATAGTTTAGTTGCTGTTACACCTTTATGCTGTTCGGTGCGAAGTTCTGCAACAATTTCACCAATGACCGTATTTCGTTTTTCATCATTAATTTTTGAATCTTTCAAAATACTATTTAAACGGTAAACATAATCTTCATTACGCTTCGTTAATCCCGCAAAGGGTCCTTTATCCTGTAACTTCGTTTCTTTTTCTAAATGTTCTTTTTGTTTTGCTGCAGCTGTCGCATTTCTCTCTTCAACTGATGTTTCTTCGACTTTGTTTTCTTCTGACATGACTAACAACCCCTACTGACTTATTTTATTTAGACGTTAAATCTGAACTCAATAATATCGCCATCTTGTACGACATATTCTTTACCTTCGGAACGTAAACGACCAGCTTCACGAACTGCTGCGACGCTTCCATTTTTATCTAAATCAGCAAATGACATTGTTTCAGCACGGATAAATCCACGTTCAAAATCTGAATGGATAATTCCGGCAACTTGAGGTGCTTTCATCCCTTGTTTAAAGGTCCATGCTCGTGTTTCGGCACCACCAGCAGTAAAGAAAGTTGCTAAACCTAGTAATTTATAAGATGCCCTGATTAAGCGATCAAGTCCTGATTCTTCAACACCAGCAGCTTCAAGGAAATCAAGTTTATCTTCATCATCTAGTTCAGCAATTTCTTCTTCTGTTTTAGCAGAAACGGCTAAACATTCTGAACCTTCTTCTTTTGCAAAGGCTTCAATTAATTTTACATACTTATTAGCATCTGGGTCAGCCATGTCATCTTCAGCAATATTAGCGACATAAAGAACTGGTTTGTTCGTTAATAAAAACATACCTTTAACATATTTTTCTTCTTCTTCATCAAATTCAATTGAGCGAACGGCATGTCCAGCTTCAAGAACTGGTTTGATTTTTTGTAAAATACTGAATTCAGCCAACGCATCTTTATCTTTTGTTCTAGCCACTTTTTCAACTTTAGCATAACGTTTTGTCACACTATCTAAATCTGCAAAAACAAGTTCTAAGTTGATTGTTTCAATATCGTCCATTGGATCCACTTTATCAGAAACATGTGTGATATTATCATCGTCAAATGCACGAACAACGTGCACAATAGCATCAACTTGACGAATATTTTCTAAAAATTTATTACCAAGTCCTTCACCTTTACTTGCGCCTTTAACAATACCGGCAATATCCGTAAATTCAAAAGTTGTATGAATAATTTTTTTAGCAGGGACTACTTCATCGATACGTGCTAATCGTTTATCTGGAACTTCAACCATCCCAACGTTTGGATCGATTGTCGCAAATGGGTAATTAGCCATTTCCGCGCCTGCTTTTGTAATTGCGTTAAATAAAGTTGATTTACCTACGTTTGGTAATCCTACGATTCCTGCCGTTAATGCCATAATTAGACGTCACTCTTTTCATTTATTTTGTATTATCTTCTGTTGTTGCTTTTTCTAACATTTTTTTCATCTTTTTTTCAAATTCTCGTCTAGGTAATAGAATAAGGTGCCCGCATCCTAAACACTTAATGCGAATATCCATTCCCATTCGCACGATTTCCCAGCGGTTAGTCCCACAAGGATGTGGTTTTTTCATTTCAACAATATCATGTAAGTCATACATACTGACTAACCTCCTAGTCTAGTGAAATATCAAGTAAGTCCAAAATACGGTTCAAATCATCCGTTGATAAGTAGTCAATTTCTATCTTACCTTTATGATTTTTTTTGCTCTGTTGGATAGAAACTTGTGTTCCAAATTTTTCTTTTAACAAGTTCTCACTTTGTTGAACATAAATTGATTTTTCAACTTCGTTCACTTTTTTAGTATTCTTTTTAATTTCGCCGTTCATTTGGGCAATTACTTTTTCCAACTCACGAACAGTTAGATTTTCTTTAACTGTTCTTTTAGCTAATGCCCCAATTTTTTGTTTATCTTTAAGTGACAGCAATGTTCTTGCTTGACCCATCGATAACTGATCAACTTGGAGTAATTCTTTAACTGAGTTGGGCAATCCTAATAAACGCAAATAATTAGCAATATAAGGACGACTTTTGCCTAATCGCTCTGAAACTTGTGACTGCGTTAAGTTTAATTTTTCCATCAACATGTTATAAGCTTCTGCCTCTTCTAAAGGAGACAATTCTTCACGTTGTAAATTTTCCAAAATAGCAACTTCCATCATTGCTTCTTCTGTCATCGTTCTAATAATTGCAGGGACATCTGTTAGTCCTGCTAATTTAGACGCACGGAAACGACGTTCTCCTGCAATGATTTCATAACCCTTAATGACTGATTCTCTTACAATAATTGGTTGGAAGACACCTGATTTTTTGATAGACGCAGCTAATTCTTTTAGGGCATCTTCATCAAATGTTTTACGAGGTTGGTAAGGATTAGGGCGAATTTCAGCTAAGTTTAAACGAACAACAGATTCTTTTGTATCATCATATTGATCAAGTTCATCCTGAAATAACGCGTTAATCCCTTTTCCAAGACCTTTTTTATTATTTACCATGCGCTTTTAACACTTCCTTTGCCAATTCCATATAGACTTGAGCACCCTTCGACTTAGGATCGTAATCAATAATTGCCATCCCATGGCTAGGTGCTTCAGACAAGCGGACATTTCGCGGAATAATTGTCTTGTAGACTTTTTCTGCAAAATATTTTTGCACCTCAGACACAACTTCTGCGCCTAAATTTGTACGTGCATCATACATTGTCATTAAAACGCCTTCAATGGCTAAATCTGGATTAAAATGCTTTTGAACTAAACGAATTGTGTTAAGCAATTGGCTTAAACCTTCCAAAGCATAGTATTCACTTTGAACAGGAATTAAAATTGATTTACTAGCTGTAAAGGCATTAATTGTAATCAATCCAAGTGATGGCGGGCAATCTATTAAAATATAATCATACTGATCTTCAATTGTTTTAACGGCATCCAATAATCTTGTTTCACGAGCCATTTGCGGTGTTAATTCAATCTCAGCACCAGCCAATTGAATGGTTGCCGGAACGATATCTAATCCTTTATGACTAGTAGCTAGAATTGTCTCCTTAATTGGAAATTCATTAACTAAAACATCATAAATATCTTTTTTTATTGTTGATTTTTCAATACCAACACCACTTGTTGAATTTCCTTGAGCATCCGTATCTATTAATAAAACACGCTTGCCTAGCTCGGCTAAACAAGCGCCTAAATTCACACTCGTTGTTGTTTTACCAACGCCACCTTTTTGGTTTGCTAATGAAATAACAATTCCCATGTTTGATTAACCCTCCTTTTTTGATTCAATCACATCAATAATAACGCGATACCCTGAATCAGTTTTTTCTTGTTTTGATTTAATCGTTACACCGTTATTTTCTATAACTTGAACCGCTTGTTTTAGGGTATTAATCACTAATCTTTTATCAGGATTACCTTTTTTCGTGTTTTTCTTTTCAGACACTTTTGATTCTGGTTTAATTTTATTAGCTGAAATTAACTTTTCGGTTTCTTTCACTGTTAATTTCTCTTTTAAAATACGTTTTAATAATTTTTTTTGATTGCTAGCTGATAAACTAACCATTGCTCTTCCGTGACGTTCGGATATCTGTTGCGCCATAATGGACGTTTGTACGTCATGTTCTAATTTTAATAAACGCAATTTATTAGCAACAAATGCTTGGCTTTTACCCATATCTTCAGCTAATTTTGACTGTGATAAGTGGTTTAAACTCATTAGTTTACTGTAGGCCTCTGCTTCTTCAATTGCTGTTAGTTCCTCACGTTGTAAATTTTCAATTAGTGCCATCGAAGCCGCTTGGTCGTCGTCCATTTTCTGAACAATTGCCGGAATTTTTTTCCATCCTAATGAAGATGCTGCCCGAAAACGACGTTCCCCAGCAATAATCTCATATTTTCCAGTCTCATACTCTCGCAAAATAATAGGCTGCAATAACCCGTGTTCTTTAAGGGTTTGTGCTAATTCATCAATTTTTTGATCATCAAAGACACGACGAGGTTGGAAGCGATTGGGTACAATAGTCGTAACAGAAATGTCACTAACCTTCGTTTGATTCGTTTCATCTTCTTGTTCTTGTTGATTTTTACGATTTCCTAAAAATGAAAATGCCATTTTCCGACGACCTCCTGACTATATCTTATTTACAAGTGGGGTACGTCCAGGTACACCCGCTTTTCTAGGGTATTTTTTAGGACTTAATTTGACTTTATCAACGACTAATAGATGACGTTCGTCATCTGAAATTGGTAAAGTAAATTCATGATTAGCCACAACTTGACCACCTAAAAGCTTGATAGCATATTCGGCATCGACTAATTCTTCGTCCATTTTTTGAGCTTTGAGAGCGATAAATTGACCATTTAATTTAACTAAAGGTAAGCACAATTCAGATAGTACGCTCAATCTTGCAACAGCACGAGCTGTCACGATATCATATTGTTCTCTATATAAACTTTTTTTACCTGCAAATTCTTCAGCACGATTATGAAAAAAAGCAACCCCTGTAATATCTAATTTGTCCGCCAATTCATTTAAAAAGTTGATACGTTTATTCAACGAATCAACAATAGTCACCGTTAATTGCGGAAAAGCAATCTTCAGTGGAATTGAAGGGAAGCCGGCACCTGCGCCGACGTCACAAATAGATAAGGGCTCGCTTTGTATTTCTTTTGAATAAAAAGCAGGCGTTAAAGAATCATAAAAATGTTTCAAATAAACGTCTGATTTTTCTGTAATAGCAGTCAGATTAAGGTTTTCATTTGTCATTACTAAAAATTCATAGTATGTTTCAAATTGTGCCATTTGTCTGTCTGTTAAATTAATGTCTTTTTCAGCTAATGCTTGACGAAATTCTTCTGGATTCATATGACTGGCCCTCCGTTATTTGTGAAACAAAACGATGTTTCACGTCCTGTTTAACTTTAACGTATTTAGGCCAGAAATACAAGCCAACTGTAAGATTCTCTATCCTACTAATTTATCAAATTTTTTAAGTTTTGAAATTAATAATTCGACAAATTTTGCACGGTCAATTGATAGTAAGACTTCTGTATTTTTTTCTAATCCCAATAAATCAAATTTATCAACGATTGTCTCACCTTTAGTAAGATCACCATTCACCTCAACATCAACATGGTACTTTTCACTTGTGAATAATTCAGGATGTAACATCCAAGCAATTGTACAAGGGTCATGTAATGGAATACCGTCGAATCCCCATTTTTCTTGACCATAGTAAATACCATAAAATTTCAATAACCCGTAGGCTGATTGCGCTACTTTATTATTAATCTTACCAATTTCTTCAATTTCAGAATCTAAAATTTGTGCTTGATGAGTTAAGTTTAATCCAGCCATAACCATTGGAATAGAGTCATTTAAAACCATTTTTGCTGACTCTGGGTCCACGGCAATATTAAATTCTGAACCAGGTTTAACATTTCCAACATCCGTTGAGCCACCCATAAAGACAATTTTTTCAATTTTATTTTTTAATTCAGGATAGACAGCTAAAAATAGTGCCATATTCGTCATTGGGCCCGTGACAACCATTGTAACTTTTTCAGCACTTTTAGATAATGTTTCTGCAATTAACTCAATTGCTGTTAAATTAGTTGCTGGAATTTCAGATTTAGGTAACTCTGTTCCATCAACACCAGTATCTCCATGAACGGCATCGGCAATCATTAATTCTTGTAGTAAAGGTTTTTTATTTCCACTAGCAACTGGAACATCTGTCCGTTCCATCAATGTTAGTAGTCGACAAGCGTTATCAAATGTTTTATCAGGTGTTTGATTTCCAGCGGATGTTGTCACCGCACGTAAATCAAATTCTGGTGAAGCAATAATCATCATTAACGCTAATGCGTCATCATGTCCTGGATCACAATCTAAAATAATTGGTGTTTTTGTCATAATAAAATCTCCTCTTCAATCGAATTATTTTTCTGCATTTTTAATGCAATTAATAAATATATTTATGATCAGCCTTATTAAAATTCCAGAATGGTACTTTTACAACACCTTGAATTTTCGACTTATCAACGAACCCCCAGTAACGACTATCATTAGATACTGAACGATGATCTCCTAGAACAAAATATTTATCTGAAGGTACTCTGATAGCTGAAGTATCTTTAGCCCATTGATTATCTACAGCCAATGACTTGAATGTCCAGTTTTTAGCATTTATGTTCTGAACCCTTGTCCCTACTGTTTTTTGATAAGTTGAAATATAAGGTTCTTCAATTTCTTTACCATTAACATAGACATGATCATTTTTAAATTCTACTGTATCACCAGGCATTCCAATAACACGTTTAACATACTCTTGACCCTCAGTTGCATCAGGATCTACGCCGTATGCATCAAAAACAACAGTACTAAAGCGCTTAATATCAATAACTTTAACAACAGCAACATGCTCATTATTAACTAAGTTAGGTTGCATCGATGGCCCATCAACACGTACCATTGTGACAACAAATGTTTTTAAAAGCATCGCGATTATTAAACCGATTGCAATCGGTATAATCCAACTCATTATTTCTTTAACTATTCTTTTCATATTTCCACCTAATCATTATATTTTTTATCCCCTTATTTAGTTAATTATACGCCAACTATTTAAGGACTTTCAATATCCAATAATTCAAATGATACCAGACAATGAAATCCCTTTCTATTAAAACTTAAAATTTCATTTGCAACCATGTAAAACGACTGGTATAGTTTTAATTAGTTCTAGTAGTATAGAAACATAAGGTTTCTGTAATATCTTTGTAACATCGGGGGGCAATATATTTTAATTTAAAATATATTGAAAGTGTTCTAAACCATTATTGCACATGGGATTTACTAAATTAAATAAATTATAAGTTAAATACATAAATCATCATTATCATTGATATATAAACATTACTTAGTATATATTACAAAATCATGCTAAGTTGTAATAGTTTTTGTATTTGATTGCAACACTAACCGGTTACAATAGTTACTGTAGTATAAATCCAATAAAATAAGAAAGTAGATGTGACTCAACTTGAATAACACACTTAAATCATTATTACTCGGTACAGTTGGTACCGCTGGCCTCCTTCTTGCATCTAACGCAACTGCTGATGCAGCAACAGTTAAAGTTCAAACAAACGATACTGTTTGGGCTTTTTCTCAGAAGTATGGCGTTTCAATCAAAACAATCGAAACTTTAAACAATATTGACGCAAATTCTCATATTATTGTAAGTGGTCAATCATTAAATATTCCTGAAAAGGATAGCAACGCTAAAGCAAGCTCAACACAAAAAAGTACTTCAGCTAAAACAAGTACTATCGTTACTACTAATACTTCAGTAAATAAAACATCCGTTACTGTTAAAAATGGTGATTCATTATGGTCAATCGCTAAAGAAAATGGCATTTCAATCTCAGCACTTCGTTCGGCTAATGGATTTGCTGATAACTCAGCACTTATCTTACCCGGTCAAAATTTAACATTAACTGGTTCAAAAGCGGTAGCTGCAAGTACTACTGTTACTCCCGCTAAAGTAACACCAGCTAAAACTGTTAAAGTAGAAACAAGTACTGCTAAACCAGTTGCTACAACTCCTAAAGCAGAAGTAAGTGCTGCTAAATCAGTTACTGCAACTCCTAAAGTAGAAACAGCTACACCTAAAGCAGCATCTACTACAAATAATAAGACTGTTACTGTTAAAAACGGCGATTCATTATGGTCAATCGCTCAATCAAACGGTATTACTATCTCAGCACTATGTGATGCTAATGGTTTATCTTCTAATTCAATGATTAACCCTGGCCAAACATTAAACTTAACAGGTTCAATGGCTAAAGTAGCTTCTACAACTGCTGAAAAAGTTGTTACACCTGCAAAAGCTACAACAACACCTAAAGCTGCTGTAACTTCTAATGCTACTTCAACACCTAAGGCTGCTACAAGTTCTAATACTGCTTCAACAGCTAACACTGCTGTTGCAAGTTCTAATACTACTTCAACAACTAATACTGCTGCTGCAAGTTCTAATACTACTTCAACAACTAATACTGCTGCTGCAAGTTCTAATACTACTTCAACAGCTAATACTGCTGCTGCAAGCTCTACAACACAAACAGCAAGCTACTCAGCAAGCAAAGTTATCTCTGTTGCTAAAGCATACATAGGTACTCCTTATGTTTGGGGTGGATCAACTCCTTCTGGTTTTGATTGTTCAGGATTCACACAATATGTATTCGCAAAAGTTGGTATTAACTTAAACCGTAATACTATTGGACAAGAATCAAATGTTTCTAAGAAATCAACTGCTGCTGCTCAACCTGGAGATTTATTATTCTGGGGAGCTCAAGGTTCTACATACCATGTTGGTATTTACTTAGGTGGTGGCCAATATATCGCTGCTCCAGAACCTGGTCAAAATGTTAAAATTGGTGCATTAGCATATTACCCTGCTTCATTTGCTGGTACTGTTAATAAATAATATTATGAAGGTCCCACTCACTAAGTGAGTGGGACCTTTTTTTATGGATTTTAATATATAAAGTATTCTGGTTCGGAATCTATAAAAGTTGCTAAGATTGGAAATAAGTCCGTTAGAAATCTGAATTTTATTATTTGTTCCTTCTAAAAGAGTATTAATCGAATAATTATTAATGTTTGGAAATATCTTCACATCACGCCATCATAAGATTATGTCTGCTATTTAAAAACAAAAATCTTATACTCTTCGGCTTATTCATCATTAATCAAAAACTGGTATTTAATGCTTTTTACCCTACTATTAACAAGTGATATTTGAAACCTTTTATCTTTAAAAATCGTTACTCATTTTAAAATGTTTCATGTGAAACATTTTAAAATGGCATAAATACATAGAAGCAAAACTAACTTTTTCTTTTAATTTTGGCTATTTGGTGTATTATAAAGCTATTCGGGCCCTTAGCTCAGTTGGGAGAGCGTCTGCTCCGCAAGTAGAAGGTCGACGGTTCAAATCCGTTAGGGTCCATAGTAACCACTACAGATTTTAAAAATCAAAAAAGAGATTAACTTCAATTTGAAGTTAATCTCTTTTTCTTACGTTTCTATTTAATAAGGTTTTCCATTTGCAACGTGTTTTGCATGTTGCAACAGCGCTGTCATAGTTTCAATAATATGCGGATCGTCAATTTGATAGTACATTAACTTTCCTTCTCGTCTCTGACTAATTATTTGATGCGTTTTTAATAAACTTAATTGATGAGATAAGTTTGTTTGTTCAACATTAAGTATCTTTGATAATTCAGTTACATTATATTCATGTTGTTCCAATAAATAGATTAATTGTAATCTTATTCGATTATTCAATAGCTTAGTTATCATAATTGATTCATCAAGTTCACTTTTTGGAATTTCATTGTACGGTTGCATTATTTTCCTCCTACATAAAGTGCTGAATAGTACCACTTTCTAATAATATATATAGACCTAAGAAAACATAAACAATTAGAGTGATTAAATTACCAAAATTTTGAAAAAATTCTTGGATTTTAGGTAAATTAGTAATCATTTTACTCAACCATGTAATGATACATAAGAATATAAAAAATAGCATCAGTACAATAGGTACATCCCTAATAGATAATGTCGTGAAAAATGGGACGTAGATAGCAAGATTATCTGGTCCACAAGTTGCAATAGTAATCATAATTACATTTAAAATTATGCCTTGACCCGGTTTTCCTAATTTCTCCCGGACCTCATTACCCTCATCTTCATCACTAAAATACATTTTTATACCCATTATAATCGGAATAAGTCCCAAAAATCCTAAGATCCATTCTTCAGGAATCAGTTTTAACCAAAAGGCAGCAATCAAACTAACTGCTATAAGCGTCCCACTACCAAGTAGCTCTCCTATAAATATTAATTTTTCTTCATGTTTATTTTTATACTTAGCAAAAATAATAATTAGAATTAAAAGATAATCGATATTTGTTGAAATGAATGCGAGTACAGTTGAACCTAATAGTGTGACCATTATAGCATCTCCTCTATATGATATATTATTCATATGATATTTTGTTCATGTGAATAATATATCATATGTTAACGTCCATGTAAACGGTTAAATATAAATTTATTAGTACCTTATTTATTCAAAAATATGCTAGAATTAGTTTATTATCTATTACTTCGGAGGAATTCATATGGACTATCTAATACTGTTACTACCTATTTTATTGTTAGCTATTTGGTATATCAGCTTTCACAAAGAACCACGTCAATTAATTAATGGATTTCTGTTCAATATATTTGTCATTTCTTTAATAGGTGTACTCGCTACTTCCCCTATCAATTTTATGAAAAATAGCGCTGTTTTTATTATCATTGTTGGCGCTATAGGTTTGATATTACTTTCAATTGCAACTATTCCATTTTTATTAATTAATACTGGACTAGTCTTTAAACGTGAAAGTTATTCATTAGCTAACATGCTTGGACTACTACTTGCTATTGTTCTTATCATTCGCTGGTTTGTGACACCTTTAATCAGTACGTGGCCTTGGTATCTTCAATTACCATTTAATTTTGCTTCGTTGACTGGCTTATATCTTATGTTCGCTTTTTTAAATTTCTTGTCTGTTAGTATTTTATATAGCTTACGACGTCCAAAATATGATCAAGACTACATCATTGTACTAGGTGCAGGTTTAATCAACGGTTATAAAGTTAGTAAACTACTTGCCAACAGAATCAAACGTGCTACCAATTTTGCGGACAAACAAATACTATTAGGCGGTAAACGCCCGATTATTATTTTTTCAGGTGGGCAAGGTAATGATGAGTCTATTTCAGAAGCACAGGCAATGCAAAAATGGGCCATCGACAGTGGTTATCCAGAAGAATTTACATTACTAGAAGACAAATCAACAACGACTTTTGAAAATATGCGTTTCTCAAAAAAAATAATTGATCTTGATCATAGAGGGGATCATATTTTATTCAGTTCAAATAACTACCATATCTTTCGTGCTGCAATATTTGCACGAATGGTTGGTGTAAATGCTCAAGGCATTGGCGGGAAAACGCCATGGTATTTTTTACCTAATGCGTTCTTGCGTGAATTCATTGCTATCATAATGCTTCATAAAAATCGTCATTTTATAGTTATTTTGTTGCTCCTTTTACTGTCTATTTTTCAACAGCTTTTTAAATAATTATTACTTCAATACTTACTTAAATTAATTAATCTACTTAAAAGGATAAACCTTTAATTTATGTCATATTGACAAAACTCAGTACTATCGTTAGAATTAATTTTTATTAATATCAGTCTTATAAATTAACTATTTTTGTTGTAATCTAAGCATTAGCTAATAAAAGCTAATGCTTTTTTTATACAGTTTTTTAGTAAGGGAGATTTTATTTATGAATGGGATAGATATACACGATAATTTGAAGGTATTACAAGATTTAAAATTTTTAATTTATGACTTTAGTAACCATAGGATTGATTTTCACAATTTTGATATTTTAACTTTAGATTTACCTACCAAACAAATTGATTTAGTCTCAGCCTATCAAGCACAAAAAATTGACCACACTATTGAAGAAATAGCATGGTCAATCATTAATGATAATCATTTATAAACGGATTACTTTAAGCAATAATTCAGCTGTCGCTTCTCTTTTTTCTTTGGGTAAAGAAGCAAGATAATTAATCAAATCCAGCGTTGCAACACCTTTTAAATTTTGATTAGTAAAGAAGTCAGCTAACGTCATATCCAGCGCTTCAGCAATATCTGATAATTTTTTTATTTTAATATTATCTAACTTACCTCGCTCTATCAAAGAAATTAAACTAACAGAAGATTTTGATTTTTCAGCCAGTTGCTCAATGGTCATATTCAATAATTTTCGTTTAGCACGAATTAAAATTCCTATTTTTTTAAGCATATTAAACTCCTAATCAGAAAGGTTCTCTTTATGGTAAAGGTTTTTAAAACAATCAAACAGATTATAGCTTATCTTTTTTTAATATATATATATATACAAAAACCTTTTAAGCTGATAAAATAACTTAAGTTTCGTTTAAGGTTTGTCTTTATTCGTTGATTTAGTAATTTAAATCTAAGGAGGCCACGGGGGGTATTACTAATTCTGCATCTAACAACCTAAAAAAATACATAAGTACCAATGATTAAAATCCTATTTTATGCGATTGAGTTAGCCATTATTTTATAAACTAAAACTCGCTATGTATACACTAGATTTGGTAACTTTTAGTTAAGTAGTCAAAGTTAATCATATTATTAAGGTAGTTAAAAAGGAGATCCAATGATTAAAAAAGAACAAATCTATTATGCGCCTTCAGATGATTTATCTGGGAGTACGACAAAAAAATTCTGTCCTAATTGTGGAAGTGAAGTTCCTAAGGATGGTAATTTCTGTCCTAATTGTAATTTTGATTTACGTGTTAATTCAGTTGCGTCACAGCAACCTGTTACGCCGGTTCAACCAACACAACAACAAATGCCACCTACACAAACACGAACTGCAAATCCTAAATTACCCATCTCAGGTAAAACAAAATTCATCAGAATTTTGATTGGTATTATCGCTCTTATTATTGTTGTTGGCTACTATGCTGGAACAAAATATTACTCAAAAGAAAATCAAATTGAACGAATTACAGATGCATTAAAAACCGATAAAAACATGGAAGCTTATTTTTCAACATCGGATACGGCATTAAAAATTACTGATGAGTCTATGAAACCTGCATCAGATGCATGGGGTAGTACAGACTCTCTTAAAACTTTTAAAAACGAATTAACCAATGGAGCAAGCACTTCAACACATTTTCATTTAAAAGAAAATGGTAAACATTGGTTATTATTCCCTAAATATACGGCTGACTTTTCAACCGTTTCCGTTAACTTATCAACGAATAGCTCTGGGGCTGTTATCAAGATGAATGATAAAAAAGTTGCTACAGCTGACTCTGATAATTACAGTAAAACAATCTCAAATCTAGTTCCCGGTAACTACACAATAGAAGCAGCTGGCTCTATTGATGGTACTAAACTAAATAATAAATCGACTGAGACGCTCACTAGTTCAACTTCTAACGTCAATTTAGATTTAAGTACACTTACTTTTAGAATTAAAAGTATCGCAAATGCTGATATCTATGTTAATTCTAAAAAAGTTGGTACAACTGATGATGATGGTTCTGCAACAATTGGCCCTATTGCCTCTTCTGGAAACAATCGATTGCAGCTTAAAGAAAAGGTCGGAGACAACACTCTCGTTACCAGTGAATACCAAATTTCAGGTAGCGATGATGATAACGACGTAACTTTAAATAATACAGATGAAAATGGCTTTCAAGATAGTTCTAGTAGCAATTTATTCAATATTAATTTTCCTAATATGTTAACTCTAGATGATGCAGAAAGTTATATAGACAATTTATTTACCCAAATTGATGACTACACTATCGATGGTGATGACTCTAATGAGGATTCAAATGATAGTTATGGCTCAATAGGCAGTTTCTTTGTTAATGGCTCAAGCAATGCAGATGCCAAGGCATGGGTGACTATTGCTAAAAATTATCATGATGATGATGCAATCAGTAGTGTCTCTTATGACGCTAAAGTATTATCAGTAACACCGACAGATAAAAATAAATTTGATGTCGCTTATGATGTTACTTATACGTTCGATTTCACTGATAGTGACGATAATTATTCAACTAAAACACAAGTATTTAGATATACTGCTAAAGTTAATTATTCTAATAACGATGACTTCTTAATCAAGTCAATTACACCCGCTAAAAAAATTAGTGAAAAAATTGAAGACAACTAAACTTTGGAGGAAATAATCATGAAAACATGCCCAAACTGTAGTTCACAACAACCAGAAAATGTAAAATTTTGTACAAACTGTGGATTTGCCTTTTCCATTAAACCAGCCCAAGAAACGGCCGCAACACAATCACAAAACGTACAAGAACCAACAAAATTCCAACAACAATACACGCAACAACAAGATACTAAAGCTCAAAATGAGAATATTGAACAAGCTAAAACATTCGCATCAAATTATTGGTCTTATTTCTTAAATGCCATTAAACATCCCACAATTTTAGAAAATGGTCATAAATATTTCGGCTTTACGACAATTATTTTATTCGCCATATTTAATGATATTTTTGTAAAATTAATAATGGATAATGTTGCTAAATCTGTTAATTCAAGTCTATTTTCAGGACTCTTTAACACTCAAAGTACCTATGCGCCAACAATTGACAGTAGTGTCTACGCAAAATTATTTTTCTTAACACTACTAGCTTTTGCCTTTTACATACTAATTGGATTTTTTGTTCGTAATGTTGTTTTAGGCGATAAGAGTGATACCTTACTTTCATTTACAAATCGCTTTACACACTACCTCATGATCAATCTTGTATTAGCTGTCCTTAGTATGCTTTTCATGCTACTTGGAATGAGAGGCCTTGCTGTATTCATGTATGCTTTAATGGCCCTTATCATGAGTATTGCTTTCATTTTATCGATGATTATTGATACAAATCCACTTAAAATAGATAAACTTTACGGCGTTGTCATTGGACAACTTCTATTAGCTTTAGTTTTCATGATTGTTATGTCAGTATTTGCTGTCAGTTTAGCAGCCAACATAGCTTCAATCATCTCTGCAGCTGGATTTTAAGTTTATTGCTTAACCTAATTATAAAAAGTTAAAAAGGCACCAATCAAGTATACTTGATTGGTGCCTTTTCTGCATTTCTGTACTATTAATTATTAACTTTAGCAATCTTACCCTGTTCAATATAAACAGCAAGAATTGATAAATCAGCAGGATTCACACCACTAATACGACTAGCTTGAGCTAATGTTTCTGGTTGAATCTTAATGAATTTTTGACGCGCTTCCGTCGCAATTCCTTCAATAGAATCGTAATCAATATTTGTTGGAATTTTTTTAGCTTCCATACGTTTTAACTTCGCAACTTTTTCTTGTGCTTTTTTAATATAGCCTTCGTACTTAAATTGGATTTCTACTTGTTCAATAATTCTATGGTCTAATTCATGGTCAGGACCTGGAATAAACTTCTCAATGTCTGCGTAAGTTACCTCAGGGCGACGTAAAAATTCATTAGCCAACACGCCATCTTTCAAAGCGGCACTATTATGTTCTGCTAAGAATGCATTCACATCTTCAGTAGGTTTAATACGGAATGATTGTAATCTAGCTTTTTCGGCTTCAATTTCAGCTTTTTTAGCTTTAAAAATAGCTAATCTCTTTTCAGAAATTAAACCAATATCATATCCTTTTTCAGTTAAACGTAAATCAGCGTTATCATGACGTAAGATTAAGCGATATTCAGCACGAGATGTTAATAGACGATAAGGTTCGTTTGTCCCTTTTGTTACTAAATCATCAATCATAACACCGATATAAGCGTCACTTCGATTTAACGTAAAATCTTCGCGGCCTAAAGCACGTAACCCAGCGTTAATTCCTGCCATTATTCCTTGTCCAGCAGCTTCTTCATATCCAGAAGTCCCGTTTGTTTGACCAGCGGTATATAAATTCTTCACTAATTTAGTTTCAAGCGTTGGTCGTAATTGATAAGGAGCCACGACATCATATTCAATCGCATAACCCGGACGCATTAATTCAGCGTTTTCAAGGCCCTTAATTGAATGAATAATATCTTGTTGGACTTCTTCCGGCATTGACGTAGAAAGGCCCTGAACGTAAAATTCGTCCGTTGAACGGCCTTCTGGTTCTAAGAAGAGCTGATGACGAGGTTTATCAGAGAAACGAACAATTTTATCTTCAATAGATGGACAGTAACGTGGACCCACACCTTTAATAATTCCTGAGAACATAGGTGCACGATCAAGGTTAGCATTAATAATCTCATGCGTTTTCAAGTTGGTATACGTTAACCAACAAGATAATTGATTTTTAACATCAATATAATCTTCATCAGGTGTTTCAAAACTAAAGTGGTTAGGTTCAACATCCCCTGGTTGTTCATCAGTCACACTGTAATCAATTGTATTCCCATCAACACGAGGTGGTGTTCCAGTTTTAAAACGTTCTAAATCAAATCCAAGAGCTTCAAGATTTTCAGATAATTTAATTGCAGGTTGTGAATTATTAGGACCTGATGAATAACTCAATTCGCCAATAATAATCTTACCGCGAGCAGCCGTTCCAACTGTTAAAACAACACTTTTAGAACGGTATTTTGCCCCAGTATTTGTTACAACACCATGACATTCGCCATCTTCAACAATTAAACTATCGACTGTTCCTTGACGTAACGTTAGGTTTTCTTCTTTTTCCATTGTATGTTTCATTTCACTTGAATAAAGATGTTTATCAGCTTGTGCCCGTAATGCTCTAACAGCTGGACCTTTACCAGTATTTAACATACGCATTTGTACATAAGTTTTATCGATGTTACGACCCATTTCGCCACCTAAGGCATCAATTTCACGTACAACAATTCCTTTAGCTGGACCACCAATTGAAGGATTACATGGCATAAAAGCAACCATGTCTAAACTAATTGTGATAAGTAATGTTTTATTACCCATTCGTGCAGCAGCGAGTGCTGCTTCTGAACCAGCATGTCCAGCACCAACCACAATTACATCATAATCTGGGCCGTCATAAGTTTTAATGTCCATTTATATTCTCCTATTTACTAACAATTATTTACCTAAACAGAATTGACTAAATAATTCTGTGAGTAATTCATCTTTGTAGCTATCACCAGTGATTTCACCAAGTAATTCCCAACTTCTAGTCATGTCAATTTGAACTAAATCGATTGGCATACCGGAAGCAATCCCAGTGATCACATCATCTAAAGCAGTCTCAGCTTGATTTAACAAGCCAATATGACGAGAATTAGTAATCATAACTGTTGTTTGGCTATTTTCAATTCCACCAAAGAATAAGTTAGCAATTTTTTCTTCAAGTTGCTTCACACCTTCATGATTTAAGACAGAAATAGAAATAATTTCCGTTGGATCAACCATACTTTCTAATTCTTTACGATCTAGATTTTCTGGTAAATCTGTTTTATTTAAGATAACAATTCGTTTATCATTCTGTGTTAATTTAATGAGCTGCTTATCTTCAGCAGACAAAGGTTCATTGCTATTCAAAACAAGCATGACTAAATCAGCTTGAACAATCGCTTCTTTCGAACGTTCAACCCCAATTTTTTCAACCTTATCTTCTGTATCACGAATACCGGCAGTGTCTACCAATTTCAAAGGTACACCCATAACGTTAACGTATTCTTCAATCACATCACGCGTTGTTCCAGCAACATCAGTTACAATGGCTTTATCTTCATGTAATAAGTGATTCAAAAGACTTGATTTACCAACATTAGGTCGACCAATTATGGCAGTAGCTAATCCTTCACGTAATACTTTACCTTGTTGCGCTGTTTGTAGTAATTCTTGAACATATTGCTTAACATCACGTGCTTTTTCAAGCAATAATTTAGTCGTCATTTCTTCACCAGCATCGTATTCTGGATAATCAATATTAACTTCAACTAATGCCAAAACATCTACGATATCTTTACGTAAATTGCGGATTAGACGTGCTAAATTACCATCTAACTGATTTAGTGCAACTTTCATTGAGCGATCTGTTTTAGCACGAATTAAATCCATAACAGCCTCAGCTTGAGATAAATCAATTCGACCATTTAAGAATGCTCGTTTTGTAAATTCACCAGGTTCAGCTAAGCGTGCCCCATTACTTAATAATAATTGTAAAATTTGATTCGTTGGTACAATACCACCATGACAGTTAATTTCAATCACATCTTCACGTGTAAATGTTTTAGGTGCTAACATAACTGAGACCATGACCTCATCGACTTCTTCATCCGTTTTAGGATTTAAAATATGTCCGTAGTTAATGGTATGACTATCAACGTTACCTAAATTTTTCCCTTTAAATACATTATTAGCAATTTGAACGGCATCCTCACCACTTAATCGAACAATTGAAATGGCACCTTCACCAGGTGGTGTTGATATAGCGGCAATTGTATCAAATTCTGTTAATTCTGGCATATCTTTAAATACTCCCTTCAAGTGCTCTATTAGCAGTTAATTAATCATATTCTTTAAATTTTTTCAAACAAAAAAAGGGCCCACTCCACGCCCTAAAAGGACGTGGATAAAGCACCTTCACTACTTTATCTAATATTAAGTTCAATGCCAATAATATACTTTTTTTACCGACATTTGTCAACAAGTCTGTTTGATGATTCTAATTCACTAACCACGAATACCGCGATTTTCTAATTTATTAGTAATCACTTTTAATTCATTAACATAACCAAGATATTCTTCTTCAGTCATATCAAATGAAGTAAAACAATTCGACATTTGTTTCATAATTCTATGTTTACTTCTTTTAGCTTTTCCAGTCAATGAGACATTCACACGGCGTTCATCCTCAGGATCTCTAGTCCGAAGAATCCAATCATCCTTTTCCATACGTTTTAAAAGTGGTGTTAATGTTCCGTTATCTAGATGTAACTTCGCACCAAGTTCCTTCACCATAACAGGTGACGTTTCCCACAATGAAAGTAACGTAATATATTGCGGATACGTTAAGCTAAATTCCTTCAGTGATTCTGTATAAAATTTATTGTAATCTTTTTGTGCTGTGTAAATAGCAAAACATAGTTCATCTTCTAATTTTTCTGGATCATGTTTTAAAGCCATGGGTGGGGACTCCCTTCTATTACTGACTATTTTTTATTTTTAGGCGCTACAATTACTGAGCGCTTAGGTTCTGTTCCAATCGATGTTGTTTTGATTCGGTTATTTCGTGCTAAATAAAAATGAATTTGCTTACGTTCGTTAGCAGGCATCGGGTCTAATTGTACCGTCTCACCCGTTCTAATAACATCCTTGGCCACTTTAATTGCAAGGCGCTCAATCGTTTCTTCGCGACGTTTACGGTAGCCACCAACATCTAGAATAACATTCATTCTGCTAACTGCTTTTTGATTCATATTAACTTGTGCTAAATATTGCAAAGCATTTAAACTTTTACCGTGTTTACCAATTAATAATCCTTGTTTACTCGTATTAAAATCATATGTTACCTGACGGCGCTCAAATTGAACATTAATTTCTGTATCAATACCCATTAATTCTGTAATGTCGGCCAAATAATAACCAACATCATGAACTGCTTTTTCATTAAGTTGACTTCTAGCAGCTTTTTCTGCTGCTGTTAGAGGCTTTGATGTAACACTATCTTTTTTTTCATCAATAATTTTCTTGCTTACTGGTTTTTCTGTTATTTTTTTTTCAATTAATTCAACTTCTGCCTTTTTGCGGCCAAAAAATAAAAATCCAGACTTACCTTCATTGATTATTTTAATTTCAATCTGTGTTTTTTCAAGCTTTAATGCAGCCAAACCGTTACTCACAGCTTGATCAACATTTTTTCCAGTAAATATGGGCATGTTCATCCTCCAAATATAATTATCATCGTTATATTATAGCACTAATTGACCCCTTATCTATACCCTTTTTCAGAACGATTTTTTTGAAAAGTTCTTTCATTTGACAAAATCTATAGGACTCAGCCTATAATGAAAATACTAAATATAAAAACTCGGAGGATTAATTCTATGAATAAATTAACAGACACATATGAATTAGCAAATGGTGTCAAAATTCCTGTTGTTGGTTTTGGTACTTGGCAAACACCAAGTGGTGATGTTGCTAAAGCATCTGTAAAATCAGCATTAGCTTCTGGTTACATACATTTAGATACTGCTGAAATGTACCACAATGAAAGTAGTGTTGGAGAAGGTATTGCCGAAAGCGGTGTTGCTCGTGAAGATATCTTTTTAACAAGTAAATTAGCTAATACAGCTCATACGTACGATGAAACACAAACAGCATTTGCACGAACATTAAAAGATTTAGGTGTTGATTACCTTGATTTATTCTTGATTCACTGGCCAAATCCTGCTGCTTATCGTGAAGATAATTGGGAAAGTCATCTTCAAGAAACATGGCGTGCATTTGAAGATCTTTATAATGAAGGTAAAATTAAAGCCATTGGTGTTTCTAACTTCCGTCCTCGTCATTTTAAAATTTTGGAAGAAACACAAACAATTACACCAATGATTAATCAAATTAGATTAGCTCCTGGTGATACTCCCAAAGAGACAATTGATTATTGTCACAAGCATAATATTCAATTAGAAGCTTATAGCCCATTAGGAACTGGTGCTATCTTTACGGAACCAACAATGGTTAAAATTGCTAATCGTATTGGTCGCAGTGTTGCACAAGTTACCTTACGTTGGTCATTACAAAATGGATTCTTACCACTTCCCAAATCTGTTCATGCTGACAGAATTGAAGAAAATACTCATTTATTTGATTTTGAATTATCTGATGAAGACATGGCAGAAATCAACTCTCTAGATGGTGTTGTTGGTCATGCTCAAGATCCAGATACAGCAACTTTCTAAAATGTTTCACGTGAAACAAAAATGCGTAACCAGATATATTCTGGTTACGCATTTTTAGTTATCTATAGTTTGATGATGCATTTGGCATGACTATTGCACATATGATGTAAACAATAATACCAGGGAATGCTGCACTCAGGACACTTAAAAGAACGTACCCTATTCTTGTTAATGTTGGGTCCCAGTTAAAAAATTCAGCAATACCACCGACAACACCAGCAATAATTCTATTATTAGATTTTGTTAATTTTCTCAATTTTAATCCTCCTCTTGTTAACCTTTTATGTAATTATATCCAAAATAAAAAACCAAAGCCACTAAATGGACTTTGGTTTTCAAAAATTACTTTTTGTTACGGCCCTTATAAGCTTTCTTTTTCGCTTTTTTAATAGCCTGTACTTTTTCTTTTTCAAGACGTACTTTTTCTTCACGTTCACGTGTAATTTTAAATGGATTATTAATTAACAATGTTTGTCCAACTGAGAATGCATTGGTAATAACCCAATATAATGACAAGGCTGATGGTAAGTTAACAGCTGTCACAAGAATCATTATTGGTGTACCATAAACCATCATCGTTGACATTGAGTTTGCTTCAGGTTGGGACATAACACCCAACTTAGAAACAAAGTAAGTTAAGATTGCAGCAAAAATTGGTAAGATGAAGTACGGATCTTTATCACCAAGCTGTAACCATAAAAATTCACCCGTCTTCAAAACGTTCGTTCTCAAAATAGCTTGATAAAGAGCTAATAAAATCGGCATCTGTACTAATAATGGTAAACATCCAGCAACAGGATTAATGCCTGCTTCTGCATATAATTTCTGTTGTTCTTCACGTAATTTTTGAACAGTTGCAGCATCTTTACCAGAATGCTTAGCTTGAAGTGCCTTCAATTGAGGTTGAACTTCAGCTGTTTTACGCATACTTTTTGTTTGATAAATCATTAATGGTAATAAAATAACCCTAATGATTATGGTAAAGATGATAATACCAACACCATAGTTCCCACCAAATAATTTTGAAAGGAAAATAATAGCCCTAGAGAAACTGAGGATGATACCGCCATCCCAAATTCCTGTACTATTTTCCGTTATTGGTGTTGTACTACATCCCGCTAGGACTAACATTAACCCCAACATACTTAATAGGACTAAAAATCGCTTACTCTTCTTTTTCACAAGAATACCCTCGCTCACTTTATTAGTCTAAAATTTTAGCTATTTTTAAAACATGTGTTAATTGTTTCTTGGATTCCTCTTGCGACAACCAAGCAACAGATGGTCTAGCAATAACCAAAAAATCGCAATCTTGTTTAAGATCTGGTTTCAATTCTAACAACGATTGACGAATACGGCGTTTAACCCAATTACGAGCAACAGCATTCCCAATACGTTTTCCAACTGAAATTCCAACTCTAAAATGAGCTTGTTCTGGTTTTTCCATCATATATATAACATACTTTCGGTTCGCACAAGATTGACCTTTTTTAAAAACTGTTTGGAACTCTGCTTCTTTTTTAACGCGATATGATTTTCTCATGTAATATCTCCAGTTAAATAGATACTGTATCTTTGTAATAAAAAAAACCACTGAAATCAGTGGTCTATGCAGACAATACTTTTCTACCTTTACGGCGTCTACGTGCTAAGACGTTACGGCCGCCTTTTGTACTCATGCGTTTACGGAAACCATGCACGCGTTCACGGTGACGTTTTTTAGGTTGGTATGTTCTTTTCATAATTTAGGCACCTCCTTAAATACTTAATGTTTCAACTAATCGGTATCTTGATAAAAATAAGATACCAGTGACGTCAATTTCACTTACCGGAATATAATACCATACTTCTTTCTTCTATGAAAGAAAATTATTAGAATTCAATGTAATTTAGTTATCCACACTTTTTCGCTATTTATTTTTTAGTTGTGGATGAGTTGTGAAACACATCTTGTCGTCCACAACTCGGAACACACACTTTTTCACAATAAACAGCCTGTTAATAAGTTATACACACCCTTAACTAAAAACTGTTAATAACTAATGAAAATCCTTTAATAACATACTTTATTTCAATCACTCATTTGTGGATAACATGGCAAACAAAACTGGTTTATCTTTTTATGCCCACCCCTGTGGAAAACTTATTAATGACCCTGTTATTATTTTTTACACATTTTTTTAAACCTGTGGAAAACCCTTCTTTAAAATGCTAAACTGTAGTTACGATTTATTTAAACAAGGAGGCTTTTTGTGCTTACTCTCGAAAATTTATGGTCCTCACTGACTGATTATTTCAAAACGCAACTCAACCCTGTTAGTTACGAAACTTGGATTTCATCAGCTGAACCAAAACAATTTATTAATAACGACCTTATTATTGAGCTACCCTCCCAGCTACATAAAACTTACTGGATACAACATCTAGCACCAAAAGTTGTTGCGTTTCTTTACGAATCAACTGGTGAAGAAATCAATCCCGTTTTAAAAATAAAGGGTGAATTAACCGCGGGCGGCCAATCAAATATGGCAGTATCAAATAGTTCAAACTCTAATAACGATAATGTCCCTACCTTTATGCGTGATGCCAAATTAAACGATAGATATACCTTTAGTACCTTCGTTACTGGAAAAGGTAATCAGATGGCCCACGCTGCTGCTTTGGTTGTTTCTGAAGAACCTGGCCGCTTGTACAACCCGCTCTTTTTCTATGGTGGTGTTGGTTTGGGTAAAACCCATTTAATGCACGCAATTGGTCACCAAATGCTTCTAAACAATCCTGATGCAAAAGTAAAATACGTTACAAGTGAAGCATTTACTAACGGCTTCATTAACTCACTTCGAAATAATACGCCCGAAGATTTCCGAAAAGAATATCGTAGTGTTGATCTCTTACTGGTGGATGATATTCAATTTTTTGCCGATAAAGAATCAACACAAGAAGAATTTTTCCATACATTTAACTCTTTATATGATGATAAAAAACAAATTGTCTTATCATCTGATCGTTTACCAAACGAAATACCAAAATTACAAAAACGTCTTATATCTCGCTTTAAATGGGGTCTTTCAGTTGATATAACCCCTCCTGATTTAGAAACTAGAATTGCTATTTTAAGAAATAAATCTGATGCTGAAAATCTTGAAATACCAGATGATACATTAAGTTATATTGCTGGCCAAATCGATTCGAATATTCGTGAACTTGAAGGCGCTTTGGTTAGAGTACAAGCGTACGCGACCTTATCAAACTCAGAAATAACAACGAGTTTAGCCGCCGATGCCTTAAAAAACTTAAGTTTAAAAGATAAATCAAATGAAATTTCAATTGCTATTGTTCAAGATCGGGTTGCTAAATATTTCCACGTTACTGTGGGCGATTTAAAAGGAAAAAAACGTGTTAAAGCAATTGTTATGCCACGTCAAATTGCTATGTACTTAAGTCGCGAACTTACCGACAATTCCTTACCTAAGATTGGATCTGAATTTGGTGGTAAGGATCATACAACGGTTATTCATGCTCACGAAAAAATTGCTGTAATGTTAGAAACTGATGACAAACTTCAGCGTCAAATTTCAGATCTTAAGAGTGAACTTAACCAATAATAGTTGTGGGCAATTGTGGATAAGGCGGCTTGTTTACTCACAGGTTATCCACATGTGAATTCTTTTATTTACATGGTCCCAACGTATTTCTTAACATGATTAACAGGCCCTACTACTGCTTCTATTCTTTTATTACTTAATTAATAACTAAACTTACCGGAGGATTTACTATGGAATTTACAATTAATCGATCAGCATTCATTAAACAATTAACAGATGTTCAAAGAGCTATTTCTTCAAAAACAACAATTCCTATATTAACGGGTATCAAAGTTGTCTTAACTGCTTCTGGTTTACTTTTAACAGGTAGTGATGCAGATGTTTCTATTGAAACTTTTTTATCTGTTGAAGATGAATCTAATAACTTAACAATTGAATCAACTGGTGAAATTGTGCTACCTGCACGATTCTTTAGCGAAATTGTTAAAAAATTACCGCAAGATACTTTTTCATTAACAGTGACTGATGGTTATCAAACTGAGATTACTTCTGGATCAGCCTCATTCAATATTAATGGGTTAGATGCAAATAACTATCCTCACTTACCAGAAATTGATACTGATGATAATTTAATTTTTTCGGGATCAATCTTAAAACAAATTATTAGCCAAACTGTTATTGCCGTTTCTAACCAAGAAAGTCGCCCTATTTTAACTGGTGTTCACTTTGTCATTGAAAATGGTGAGTTTTTAGCAGTCGCAACAGATAGTCATCGTTTGAGCCAACGTAAAATTACATTGGAAGGCGCAAACGATGCAAAATATGATGTTATTATTCCTGGTAAATCTTTAGTAGAATTATCACGAATGATTGACGATTCTAATCCAGATATTGAAATGCGTATTTCAGAAAACCAAGTACTCTTTATTCTTGGAAATACCTCATTTTATTCACGTTTATTAGAAGGAAATTATCCTGATACAACTCGTCTAATTCCTAAAGAATCAGCTACAGACATTGAGTTTAATGCGCCTAAATTATTATCAGCAATTGAACGTGCGTCATTACTATCACATGAAAGCCGTAATAACGTTGTTAAACTAGCGATTAATACGGCAGAACAAAAAGTTGTCATTTATAGTAACTCGCCTGATGTTGGTAATGTTGAGGAAGCATTAGAATTTAGCAATTTATCAGGAAATGATCTTGAAATTTCATTTAATCCAGACTATATGAAAGATGCTTTAAGATCATTTGGACAAACTGAAATTAAAGTTGCGTTTACACAACCATTACGACCATTTACCTTAGTCCCAACTGAAGATACAACGCAATTTATTCAATTAATTACACCAGTTCGAACATTCTAATTAATTGTTCGTGTATGAATAACTAATAAAAATAGAGTAAAAGCAGCCAATAAAACTGTTTTTACTCTATTTTTTTAGGTAAATTATATTAAAAGTGAGAAATGAATTTTATGGTTTGATTTTGACTAAAAAAATAAGGCAATAGTGAATTGTAGTCATTTAATTAAAAATATAGCCTTTTAAGTAATTTTAGAGTAAAAAGACTAATTAAAACTTAAATCGCTTAAATCGGCTTAAAATGAGATGTGAAATTGTAATTTTGCGAAAAAAAAGGTATAATAGAAAAGGAAGAAAATGGAGGTTGACGACAATTGAAATCAGATATTTATTTAGAAACACCTTACATGATGCTACAACAAGTTTTGAAATCAGAAACAATTATTAATTCTGGTGGCGAAGCAAAATGGTTTTTACGTGAAAATGAAGTCCTTGTAAATGGTGAATTAGAAGACCGACGTGGACGTAAATTATACCCTGGCGATGTTATTGAAGTTCCAGGTATTGCAATTATTACGATGCATTCAATGGACGAAAAGTAGGCTTATCAATGTATCTAGAAAATTTAACCTTGAGGGATTATCGTAACTATGAAGATTTAAATATCTCATTTTCACCAGCAATCAATATATTACTTGGTGAAAATGCTCAGGGTAAAACGAATTTATTGGAAGCAATTTATGTGTTATCAATGACTCGAAGTCATAGAACGAATAATGATAAAGAGTTGATTAAGTGGGATAAGACAGCTGCGATAATCCAAGGTCGGGTGAATAAGCAAGTAGGGTCATTGCCACTCGAGATTCAAATTAATTCTAAAGGTAAAAAAGCTAAAGTTAATCATCTTGAACAGGCCAAATTGTCACAGTACATTGGACAGTTCAATGTGATTTTGTTTGCACCAGAGGATTTAGCCCTTGTAAAGGGTGCCCCATCAGTAAGAAGAAGATTTGTTGATATGGAATTTGGCCAAATTAATGCACGTTATTTATATAATTTAGGTCAATACCGAACTATTTTGAAACAGCGTAATCAATATCTAAAACAGTTACAGCATAAAAAAGACCAAGATTTAGTTTTTTTAGATGTATTATCTGATCAATTAGCTGCTTTTGGCGCAGAAATTGTACATCAACGCTTAATATTTCTTAAACAACTTGAATTCTGGGCTAACCAATTACAAGAAGAGATTACACAGTCCGCTGAAACGTTAACATTTGAGTATGCCACTCATTTGGAAAACGCGTCAGAAAAAACGATTGAACAGTTGTATACGCAATTACAAAATGATTTAAAAAAATCAATAAAAAAAGAAATATTTCAAGGGACAACCTTAGCTGGGCCACATCGTGATGATGTGCGTTTTTTAATTAACGGCAAAAACGTTCAAACATATGGATCTCAAGGACAACAAAGAACAACAGCATTATCAGTCAAATTAGCCGAAATTGAGTTAATGAAAGAGGAAACTGGGGAATATCCAGTCCTTCTTTTGGATGATGTTCTTTCTGAATTGGATGATATGCGTCAAACACATCTTTTGAAGACGATTCAAAATAAGGTTCAAACATTTTTAACAACACCAAACTTAAGTGGTATTGCTAGATCGTTAATTAATGAACCTAAGATTTTTCATATTAATCAAGGTAACTTACTCGAAGAGGAGGAACATATAGTTGACTGATCAAGAGAAACAAGCTGAAATAGCAGAAGAATTACATGAAGAAAAAGCAAAAGAATATGATGCGAGCCAAATTCAAGTTTTAGAAGGACTTGAAGCTGTTAGAAAACGTCCCGGTATGTATATTGGAACAACGGCTTCACAAGGTCTTCATCACTTAGTTTGGGAAATTATTGATAATGGTATCGATGAAGCATTGGCTGGTTTTGCCGATGAAATTAATGTTGTTGTCGAAAAAGACAACAGTATAACAGTTCGTGATAATGGACGTGGTATCCCTGTTGATATCCAAGCAAAAACAGGCCGTCCAGCGCTTGAAACCGTTTTTACAATTTTACATGCTGGGGGTAAATTTGGCGGTGGTGGTTATAAAGTTTCTGGTGGACTTCATGGAGTTGGTGCTTCAGTTGTTAATGCATTATCAACTGAGCTAGATGTTCAGGTTATTCGTGAAGGTAAAGTCTACGGTATGGACTTTGCTCGCGGTAAAGTTAAAACAGAGATGTCAGTTGTAGGTGAAGCACCTGAAAATGAACATGCAACGATTGTTCATTTTGTACCGGATTCTGATATTTTTACGGAAACAACTGTCTATGATATTAAAGTATTAACAACGCGAATTCGTGAATTAGCATTCTTGAATAAAGGCCTTAAAATTACGATTGATGATAAACGTGATGGTGGACCCGGATTACAAGAATTCCATTATGCCGGTGGTATTAAGCATTATGTTGAATACTTAAATAAAAATAAAGATGTTATTTTCCCAGAACCTATCTATGTTGAAGGTGAACAAAAAGGGATTATTGTTGAAGTTGCCCTCCAATATACAGATGATTATCATAGTAATTTATTAACTTTCACAAATAATATTCATACTTATGAGGGTGGTACTCATGAATCTGGTTTTAAGACAGCCTTAACCCGGGTTATAAATGATTACGCTCGTAAAAATAATCTTATGAAAGAAAATGATGCTAATCTTTCTGGTGAAGATGTTCGTGAAGGATTGACGGCTGTTGTCAGTATTAAACATCCAGATCCTCAATTTGAAGGTCAAACAAAAACAAAATTAGGTAATTCAGATGCGCGTACGGTTACTGATCGTACTTTCTCTGAACATTTTACTAAGTTTTTAATGGAAAATCCTAAAGAAGCTAAAATTATTGTAGAAAAAGGCTTATTAGCTGCTAGAGCTCGAGTAGCTGCTAAACATGCTCGTGAAGTAACACGTAAAAAAAGTGGGCTTGAAATCAGTAACTTACCCGGTAAGTTAGCTGATAATACAAGTAAAGATCCTGCAATTAGTGAATTATTTATCGTCGAAGGTGATTCAGCCGGCGGTTCAGCTAAACAGGGTCGTTCACGGTTAACACAAGCTATCTTACCGATTCGTGGTAAGATTTTGAATGTTGAAAAAGCAAGTTTAGATAAAATTTTAGCCAATGAAGAAATTCGTTCATTATTTACAGCTATGGGAACAGGTTTTGGTGGCGAATTTAATGTTGAAAAAGCTAATTATCATAAATTAATTATTATGACTGATGCTGATGTCGATGGTGCCCATATTAGAACGTTATTATTAACACTGTTCTATCGTTACATGCGTCCACTTGTTGAAGCAGGATTCGTGTATATTGCGCAACCACCTTTATATCAAATTAGACAAGGTAAGATGATTCGTTATGTCGATACTGAAGAAGAATTAGAAGAAATTCAAGGGCAATTGGCACCAACACCAAAACCCGTTATTCAACGATATAAAGGTCTTGGAGAAATGGATGCTTCTCAATTGTGGGAAACAACTATGGATCCAGATGCTCGTCGTTTATTACGTGTTAACGTCGACGATGCCATTGAAGCTAATGATGTCTTTAATATGTTAATGGGTGATCGTGTAGAACCTAGACGTGAATTTATTGAAAAAAATGCCACTTACGTAGAAAACTTAGATATTTAAAAACTTAGTCGTAAAGGAGGTTGAAAATTTTGGCAGAAGAATTACCAGCTACAAGCCGGATAAAAGATGTTAATCTTTCCGGAGAAATGAAAAAATCATTCTTGGATTATGCTATGAGCGTTATTGTTGCTCGTGCACTTCCTGATGTTCGAGATGGGTTGAAACCTGTCCATCGTCGTATTTTATACGGGATGAGTGAATTAGGGATTACGCCTGATAAACCATACAAAAAATCAGCTAGAATTGTTGGGGATGTTATGGGTAAGTACCATCCTCATGGTGATTCATCGATTTATGAAGCGATGGTTCGTATGGCCCAAGACTTTAGTTACCGTTACATGTTAGTTGATGGGCATGGTAACTTTGGTTCTGTCGATGGTGATGGCGCTGCTGCTATGCGTTATACTGAAGCTAGAATGAGTAAAATAGCTGTTGAAATGATGCGTGATATCAATAAAGATACCATTGATTTCATGGATAATTACGATGGCAGTGAACATGAACCAGTTGTTTTACCTGCGCGTTTTCCTAACTTATTAGTTAATGGTGCAACAGGTATTGCCGTTGGTATGACAACGAATATTCCGCCACATAATTTGTCAGAAGTTATTTCTGGATTACATATTTTGATGGATAATCCTGATGCAACTGTGGCTGATTTGATGGAGGCTATCCCTGGTCCTGATTTTCCAACTGGGGCTACTGTTCTAGGTAAATCTGGTATTCGTAAAGCTTACGAAACAGGTAAGGGAACAATAACAATTCGTTCAAAAGTTGAAATTGAAGAACAAAAGAATGGTAAAGAACGTATTATCGTTGATGAACTTCCTTACATGGTTAATAAAGCACGTTTAATTGAACGTATTGCTGATTTAGCTCGTGATAAAAAAATTGAAGGTATCACTGATATTAATGATGAGTCTGATCGTGAAGGATTACGAATTGTGATCGATATTCGTCGTGATATGAGTGCTTCAGTTGTGTTGAATAACCTTTATAAATTAACGTTATTACAAACATCTTTCAGTTTTAATATGCTAGCAATCGTTAATGGTATTCCAAAAGTTCTAAGTTTAAAGGAAATGCTTGTTTATTACCTTGAACATCAAGAAAAAGTTATCCGTCGTCGTACGCAATTTGAATTGAAAAAGGCACGTGCTCGCGCACATATCCTTGAAGGTTTAAGAATTGCACTCGATCATATTGATGAAATTATTAGAATTATCCGTAGCTCAAATACGGGTGAACTTGCTAAAAATCAATTGATGGGTAATTATGGTTTATCAGATAAACAAGCTCAAGCTATTTTAGATATGCGATTAGTTCGTTTAACTGGTTTAGAACGTGAAAAAATTGAAGAAGAATATCAAAATTTAATGGCATCAATCGCTGATTTTGAAGATATTTTGGCTCATGACTCACGTATTCATGATATTATTTATCAAGAATTGTTAGATTTACAAGCTAAATTTGGTGATGAACGTCGTACTGAATTATTAATTGGCGAAGTATTGAATCTTGAAGATGAAGATTTGATTGAAGAAGAAGAAGTTATGATTACATTAACGCATAACGGTTATGTAAAACGTCTTGCAACTGATGAATTCAAAGCACAAAACCGTGGTGGCCGTGGCGTTCAAGGTATGGGTGTTCATGATGATGACTTTATTGAACATCTTGTGTCGACATCAACGCATGATACCCTACTATTCTTCACGAATGCTGGTAAAGTGTACCGTATGAAGGGGTATGAAATTCCTGAATATGGACGCACAGCTAAAGGAATTCCTGTCATTAATCTTTTAGGGGTTAATTCTGGTGAGAAAATCCAAGCTGTTATCAACGTAAGCAAGCAAGAAAATGATGAACGTTATCTTTTCTTTACGACGCTTAACGGAACAGTTAAGAGAACACCGGTGTCAGAATTTTCTAACATACGAAATAATGGTTTAAAAGCGATTAAATTGCATGATGAAGATGAATTAATTAACGTTGCTATCACAGATGGCACGCAGAATATGATTATTGGAACGCATCGAGGTTACGCAGTATCATTTGCTGAAAATGATGTTCGTTCAATGGGTCGTTCTGCTTCTGGTGTTCGTGGTATTCGGTTAAGAGAAGATGATTACGTTGTAGGAGCTGATTTATTAGCTGCTGATAGTCACGTATTTATCATTTCTGAAAAAGGATACGGTAAGCAAACACCCGCTTCGGCTTATGCAATTAAAGGCCGTGGTGGAAAAGGAATTAAGACAGCTAACATTTCTGAAAAGAATGGACCAATTGCTGGGTTAGCAACCGTTCAAGGTGATGAAGATATCATGTTAATTACGGATCAAGGTGTTATGATTCGCTTTAATGTGAAGAACGTGTCAAAAACGGGCCGTGCTACTTTAGGAGTTCATTTAATTCGAATTGATGAGAATGCTAAAGTTGCAACAATGGCAAAAGTTGAAGCTACTCCTGAAGAAACAACTACTATTTTAGATGCAGTTGTATCAGACGTTGAAAGTGAAACAAATGACTTAGAATAAACTAAATTAAAAAAATAAAATAAAATCCTAATTAACGGCGTACTTAATAAGTGTGTAGTTAATTAGGATTTTCTTGCTTTAAGTGAATGGCAGTGATATAATTTTAGTTCGTAAGTGTCTATGGCATTAAATAGATAACTTTCCTTGTTCTTGCCACGAGGTAAGGACCTAAAGTCCATAAGGAGGTGTAAACAGTCATGAGTAAATATGAAATTACTTATATCATCCGTACCGATCTTGATGAAGCAGCTAAAGCAGCTTTGATCGAACGTTTCGATGGTATTTTAACAAGTAATGGTGCAGAAATCGTTACTTCAAAAGACTGGTCAAAACGTCGTCTTGCATACGAAATCAGCGGTTATAATGAAGGTATCTACCATATCATTAATGCTACAGCCGATGACGATATCGCAATTAACGAATTTGATCGTCTTTCAAAGATTAATGAAGGAATCTTGCGTCATATGATCATTAACAGAGATGAAAAATAATTCATTTTAATAAAATAACGGAGAGGAGCAATACATTATGATTAATAGAACAGTACTTGTCGGACGTTTAACAAGAGACCCTGATTTACGCTACACAGCTAGTGGTGCTGCAGTTGCAACTTTTACAGTTGCAGTTAATCGACAATTCACGAACGCTTCTGGCGAACGTGAAGCCGATTTTATTAACTGTGTTATCTGGCGAAAAGCAGCCGAGAACTTCGCTAACTTTACGCATAAAGGTTCTTTAATTGGTGTCGATGGACGAATTCAAACGCGTTCATATGATAATCAACAAGGAACTCGCGTGTATGTTACTGAAGTTGTCGTAGAAAACTTTTCGTTGCTTGAATCAAAATCTCAATCAAGCCAACAACAAGGTAACGCTAATAATCAAAGCAGCGCTCCTCAATCAAGTTCATCATCAAATAACAATGCTAACCCATTTGGTGGCGCAAGTTCGAATAATAATTCAAACACAACGCAATCTAATGATTCAGCAACAGTTGATCCATTTGCAAATAATGGCCAACAAATTGATATTTCTGATGACGACCTACCATTCTAATTAGAGGAGGAAACTCACATGGCACAACAACAACAACGTAGAGGTGGTGGCGGTGGCGCACGTCGTCGACGTAAAGTTGACTTCATCGCAGCTAACCACATCGATTATATCGATTATAAAGATACAGACTTGTTAAAACGTTTCATTTCAGAACGTGGTAAGATTTTACCTCGTCGTGTTACGGGAACAAGCGCTAAAAACCAACGCAGTTTAACAATTGCAATTAAACGCTCACGTATTATGGGCTTATTACCATTCGTTTCAGAAGAATAGTAATATCTAGGGAAGACTATGCAAATAGTCTTCCCTTTTTTTGTACTATCAGCAAGATTTGTGCAGGTAAATGGGGAATGTGATAAAATAGATAACATCTAGGATTTACAGATGAGGAGATACTATGAAAAAGTTCCTTTCAAACGAGAAACTTCCCAGTTTTTTGAAGAATGAACGCTTAAGATGGATTGCGATTTTTATCGTAATTATGTCTTTATTTAGTGTTGTTCTGTCTTTTACAGTTAATTTATTTTTAGGACTTATATTGTTAATTATTGCGTTGGGTGCTACCAGCGCAAGTATGTATATTATGTCCCAAATTACGGCAAATACTAATGAATATATATCGGAATTATCATATCGTATTAAACGTAGTGAACAAGAAGCGCTTATCAAAATGCCAATTGGTATTTTGATTTTTAACGAACAAAATGAGATTGAGTGGGTTAATCCATACTTACAACCTTATTTTGAAAAAAATGATATTTTAGGTAAGAAAATAGAGAGCGTCGATGAATCGTTATCGACGATTATTACAGATAACGCTGAGACTAAAGGCTTGGTGAAAGTAACATGGCATGAAAAAGATTTTGAAATGATCATACAAAATGATATTCATGTTGCTTACCTGATGGATATTACGCGTTATTCATCAATTGAAAAAGAATTTGAAGCAGAGCGCGTTGTTATCGGTCAAGTGTTCTTAGATAATTATGATGAAGTAACGCAATCTATGTCAGATAAGAATGTTTCTAATTTAAGTAACTTTGTCACAAATGAGTTATCTAATTGGGCGCGTCGTTATGGGATGTATTTAAAAAGAACGGATTCAGATCGATTTTTTATTTTAGTTCATGCCCATTCTTTACAACAAATTGAAGAAGAAAAATTTAAAATTTTAGATCGAATTCGCGATCGGACATCCAAACAAAACTTTCCGCTCACATTGAGCATGGGAATTGCCTATGGCGATGGCGATTTGAATTCACTTGCAAAATTAGCTCAAAGCAATTTAGATCTTGCTTTAGGTCGAGGTGGGGATCAAGTTGTCGTTAAATCACCTGAAGAGCAAGCAAGATTTTATGGTGGTAAAACTAATCCGATGGAAAAACGGACTCGGGTTCGTGCTAGAATGATTTCTCAAGCGTTACAAGAAATAATGAAACCAATGGACCAAGTCTTCGTTATGGGACATCAGAGCCCAGATATGGACTCTGTAGGAGCTTGTTTGGGCATTAGACGAATCGCTTTGATGAATAATATGAAATGTTGGATTGTTTTAGATCAAACCGCTATTCATTCAGATGTACAACGATTGATGGAAGAGTTAGATCAATATCCTGATATCAAATATAATATTATTACACCTGAAGAAGCAGTAGAAAAAGCAACAGAACAGAGTTTACTGGTGATGGTTGATCATTCTAAACCCTCTATTTCTGGTAGTCCTGAATTGTATGAAAAACTTAAAAATCGTCTGATGGTTATTGATCATCATCGTCGTGGAGAAGAATTCCCTGAAAATCCAATGTTAGTTTATATTGAACCTTATGCATCATCAACCTGTGAACTGATTACTGAAATGTTTGAATATCAATCAAAAGATAGTGAACCAATTAATAAAATTGAAGCAACTGCGATGTTAACGGGAATTATTATTGATACGAAGTCGTTTTCATTAAGGACGGGTACACGAACATTTGATGCAGCCAGTTATTTAAGGTCCGTTGGGGCTGATTCAACAATGGTTCAAAACTTTATGAAAGAAAATGTTGATAGTTACTTGAAGCGTAATCATTTAATTGATAAAGTAGAGTTCATTAATACTGATTTAGCATTATGTGTGGGTGAAGATGATACGATTTATGACCCAGTTACAGCAGCACAGGCAGCAGATTCATTATTATCTATTTCAAGTGTATCAGCGTCATTTGTTGTCACAAAACGATCAGAAAATCGTGTTAGTATCTCTGCTAGAAGTACAGGGACGACTAATGTTCAAGTTGTTATGGAACAAATGGGCGGCGGCGGTCACTTATCAAATGCTGCGACTCAGTTAACTGGTGTGAGTGTAAGTGAAGCTGCAGAACAATTAGTTAATATTTTAACGACAAAAAAAGATGAAATTAAGGAGTAGTTGATTATGAAAGTTATATTTTTAGAAGATGTTCGCGGAAAAGGTAAACGTGGAGAAATTAAAGAAGTACCAAGCGGCTATGCTCAAAATTTTTTAATTAAAAATGGTAAAGCAAAATTAGCTACAAATTCAGCAATGAGTTCTTTAAAGGGACAACAAAAAGCTGAAGAAAAAAAAGCTGAAGAAATTTTAAAAGAAGCTAAAGATGAAAAAATCGTTTTAGAAGATGATAAGACAGTTGTTGAATTAACAGCTAAAGCGGGCGAAGATGGCCGTTTATTTGGCTCAATTCCTAGCAAGCAAATTGTACAAGCTATGGAAAAACAATACGGAATTAAAATCGACAAACGTAAAGTTGAACTACCAGAACCAATTCGTGCCTTAGGATTCACGAATGTACCTGTTAAGTTACATGTTGATGTAACAGCAATGATTCGTGTTCATGTTTCGGCTAATAACTAAAGTAGTATTTATTTGAAAAGCTGGCAAAATTTGATTTTGTCCAGCTTTTTTCTTGATTTTAGAAGTAAGGAGAACACGATAAAATGAATAATGAACTATTAACAGACCAAACGCCACCACAGAATATTGAAGCGGAACAAGCCGTTTTGGGCGCTGTCTTTTTAAAGAGTGATGCTCTTGTTGAGGCAATGGAATACTTGGAGCCCGAAGACTTCTATCAACGTCGCCATCAATTGATATTTGCGGCTATGGTGGATCTGAATGATAAAGATGAAGCTATTGATATTGTTACGATTCAAGATAATTTAACTTCTAAAAATCAAATGGATGATATTGGCGGTGTTAGCTATATTGTTGAATTAGCTGGCTCTGTACCAACGGCTGCGAACGTTCAGTATTATGCTAAAATTGTTGAAGAAAAATCAATGATTCGACGCTTAATTGCGACAGCGACATCTATTGCAACTAAGGGTTTATCACAAGATGATGATGTTGCAACGCTTTTAGATAATGCTGAACGTGAAATTATGAGCGTATCTGAAAAAAGAAATAGTAGTGGTTTTCAAGCTATCGCTGATGTATTAAAAAGTACATTTACAAATATTGAAAAGTTAGCTAAAGAAGGCGATACAATTACTGGATTGTCGACAGGTTATCCAGAGTTGGATAAAATGACTGCCGGGTTACATCCAGATGAGTTAATCATTTTAGCTGCTCGTCCGGCTGTTGGTAAAACAGCTTTTGCGTTGAATATTGCTCAAAACGTAGCAACTAAAACTGATGAAACTGTCGCTATTTTTAGTTTAGAAATGTCAGCAGAATCATTAGTTAGTCGTATGTTATGTGCTGAAGGTAGTATTAATGCGAATCACTTACGAACGGGACAATTAGACGAATCAGAATGGTCAAATTTGATTGTGGCAATGAATTCATTATCAAAGGCTAATATCTTTATTGATGACACTGCTGGGTCAAAGATGGCTGAAATTCGGGCAAAATGCCGTCGATTAGCGAAGGAAAAAGGTGGACTAGGGTTAATCGTTGTTGATTATTTACAGTTGATTGAAGGTTCAGGACGCGAAAGTCGACAACAAGAAGTCTCAGAAATTTCTCGTCAAATGAAGAAATTAGCGAAAGAATTAAGTGTTCCAGTTATTGCATTGTCTCAATTATCCCGTGGTGTTGAACAACGCCAAGATAAACGACCAGTGTTATCAGATATTCGTGAATCTGGTTCTATTGAACAAGATGCAGATATTGTTGCATTTTTGTATCGAGATGATTATTATGAACGCGATACTGATGAAGATGAAGACGGGAATCTACCTGATCCAAGGGATGAAGATGACCAAAATGTTGGTGAAGTTGAAGTTATTATTGAAAAAAACCGTGGTGGCGAACGAGGTACAGTTAAATTATTATTTGTTAAATCATATAATAAATTCTCGTCACTTGCCTATAGACCAGAAGGCTAGAAAATATTCCTTAGTGGGATATTTTTTTTGAATAAAAAGAGAAACGTTCGTTATATAGTTGATAAATGTTTATATAAAATACAAACGTTCGTATTTTAGTTGTATTTGAACTGCTTTATTGCTATAATATTCTAGGATTGTATTTATGAATTTAAAATATAAATTATGAGGTGGATGAAAATATGTCATCAGTAGTTGTAGTAGGTAGCCAATGGGGCGATGAAGGAAAAGGTAAAATTACAGATTTCTTAAGTCAAAATGCCGATGTTATTGCACGGTATCAAGGTGGCGATAACGCCGGACACACAATTGTATTTGAAGGCAACACTTACAAATTACATTTGATTCCATCAGGTATTTTCTTTCAAGATAAATTAAGTATCATTGGTAATGGGGTTGTTGTGAATCCTAAAGCTTTATGTGAAGAACTTGATTATCTACAAAAACTCGGCGTTAAAGGAGATAATTTACGTATTTCTGACCGCGCTCATGTTATTTTGCCATACCATATTCTACTTGATGGCTTACAAGAAGCTGCTAAAAAAGAAGATAAGATTGGGACGACTAATAAAGGTATTGGACCAGCTTATATGGATAAAGCTGCTAGAATTGGTATTAGAATTGCTGATTTAATGGAAAAAGAAACTTTCTCAGCAAAATTAAAAAATAATTTAGAACAAAAAAATCGTGAATTTACAAAATTATATGATCATGAACCACTTGAATTTGATGATATTTTTGAAGAATATTTTGCCTATGGCCAACGTTTGAAACGATACGTAATGGACACGTCAGTTATTATTAATGATGCACTAGATTCTGGTAAGAAAGTCTTATTTGAAGGTGCACAAGGTGTTATGTTAGATATTGATCATGGAACGTACCCATTTGTAACTTCTTCAAATCCAATTGCAGGTGGCGCAACAGTCGGTGTTGGTGTTGGACCTGCTCAAATAAATACAGTTGTTGGTGTCTGCAAAGCCTATACATCACGTGTAGGGGATGGTCCTTTTCCAACTGAACTATTAGATGAAATCGGTGATACTATCCGTGAAGTTGGACATGAATATGGTGTAACAACAAAACGTCCACGTCGTATTGGCTGGTTTGATAGTGTTGTTATGAATCATTCCAAACGTGTTTCAGGATTGACTAACTTATGTTTAAACAGTATTGATGTTTTAACTGGATTAAAAGAAGTTAAAATTTGTACAGCATACGAATTAAATGGTGAAATTATTCATCGTTATCCAGCTAGTTTTAAAGAATTATCTCAATGTAAACCAGTATATGAAACATTACCTGGTTGGACTGAAGATATTACTCAAATGAAAACTCTTGCAGAATTACCTGAAAATGCTAGAAATTATATTAGACGTATTGAAGAAATCGTTGATGTTAAAATTTCAACATTCTCAGTTGGACCCGATCGTGATCAAACAAATGTTTTAGATGATGTTTGGGCATAAATAAGTAATAGGTTGATAGTAATGTGAGAAAAGTCAAAGTTAATACTTTGATTTTTTTTTATTTAATCAATAACTAAGTAGATAAATAACCTTAATTAATTAGAGCTTAAAAATTTATATAACTTATATATTTGATAAGTCGAATATGTTGCATACGCTTTCTTTGGATGTTACTATCGGTATGTAGACAAATATATTATGAGGAGGAAACATGATGACAAATGAAGATAGATTAGATGCAAAGAAAGATCAAATTAAGGGTAAAGTAACAGAAACTAAAGGTAAATTGACAGGAGACAAGCAAGAAGAAGTTAAAGGTAAAGCGGAAGGTTTCCTTGGTAAAGCGAAAGATAAATTAGAAGATGTCAAAGATGATGTTGCAGAAAAAATAGATGAAGTTATGGACAAACGTAAAAAGAAATAGTAATTTCATTGGGTTCTCGCACTGCTTACAATAAGCAGTGCGAGTTTTTTTTATTTCTTTTTATTAGCCGAAGTTAGATAAATAATAGGCTTATCTTGTGAGTATAGTACCTATCAGTTCATCTTATTCACTCAGATATTCATAGATCTTATTTTGTTTAACTTTATGTGATTAATTAAGCAACGAGGAAAACAAAGATAGTTATTTATCTTTATTTTTTGGTGTATATAAGTTTAAGTACCTGGGAAAGAGATTCATTAAGTTTCATAGATTGAGCGTAATAAAATCGTTTCATTTGCAAGCGATTTCAAATAATGGTATATTACATATAACGAATAGTTAATATAATAAATAACTATTTAATATAAACAAAGGAGGAACATATTATGATTTGGTCATTAATTGTAGGTGCTATTATTGGTGCTGTTGCAGGGGCGATTACTAATCGCGGTGAGTCGATGGGATGGATAAGTAACATCATCGCTGGACTAGTTGGGTCAGCTCTTGGTCAAAGTGTCCTTGGTCATTGGGGACCTAGCTTGGCAGGAATGGCAATTATCCCTTCTATCATTGGTGCGATAATTTTAGTTTTAATTGTTTCAGCTATATTTGGTATAAAAGCAAGGAAGTAAATCAAGTCAAGAGAGAGGTATGTTTATGAAGAAGAGTAAAAAAATTATTCTGAGTATAGTCAGCCTCGGATACTTGATTGGGCTTAGCTTGCTGATTTGGCCAGAAATAATTGAGAAAATAACTAAAATGCTTGAACATTTTAACGTTAGTACAAATTTTCAGAGTAACGATTTTATCTTCTATTATGGGATTGTGTTATTGCTATTAACAGTCTTCATATTTTTGTTAATACTTTTGTGGCCTGCGCAACTACCAGATATTCCTTTGAAGCAAACTAAAGAAGGAAGACTTGCTTTAAGTAACCAGGGTATTAGCCAATTTATCAAGACAAAGTTGTCTAGTGAAGACTTATCTAATATTAAAGTTACGTTGAAGAATACACGACGTCAGCGAAAGATCCATATTGTTGCAGATTCAGTTTACCAACAGTCTACAGTTGGACAATTACCTCGTATTACGAGTGAATTAACTGAGAATCTCAATGATCTATTAGCTGGATCTAGTCATATTCCTATCAAAGTAGATATTAAGGTAAGTAAAAAATCAAATTCAAAACGTAAAGTTACACGGGTAGTTTAAGAGGGAGTGTGCATAAATGAAAGATAAAATGTCAATTAATATTGGAGTTGGTAGTGCTCTAGGATTTATCATATCCTCGTTACTTGTAACTGTAGGATTTTGGAAGACGATTATCATTATGATTGTGACACTGTTAGCAGGATGGATTGGTTATCTATTTAAAGAATATGATATTGATCTGTCATTTATTTCAAAAATTTTCACGCGGAAAAATTGATTATTTTAAAAATCGAAAGGAGTCTTAATTATGACTACAGAAAAAACAAATACGCAGGGAACAAAGACTGAACCAAAGGGGACATTGACATTTGATGACAAGGTTATTCAAAAAATAGTCGGTTATGCAATTGAAAATGTATCTGGTCTCTTGGGTGTGGATGGTGGATTTGTCGCAAATATTAAAAATAAACTTGTAAATAGTGATAATCCAACAGATGGCATCGGCGTTGAGGTTGGCAAGGAACAAGTTGCGGTTGATTTAAATATTATTATGGCATATGGGCACAATGCACATGATATTTATAAACAGTTAACGGAAGTTATTAATAAACAAGTAAAGGAAACAACAGATTTAGCTTTAATTGAGTTGAATGTTGAAGTAGTAGACATTCAAACACCAAAAGAATTTGATGATTCACAAACAAGTTTACAAGATCGTGTATCTGATGCAGGTAGTACTATTAAAGAAAAAACAACAGATGGGGTAGATGCCGTTAAAAAAACGACCTCTCAGGTAGTAAATAAAGATGATGACCGGGTTAAATAGCGTTGAACAAATAATAAGATTTAAATCTAGTTAAGAGAAATCCGATAGGGTTTCTCTTTTTTTGTTTCACGTGAAACATCAATAAGTAAATGAGAACACAAAAAAAGCACCTAGCCGCAGCTAGATGCTTCAACATATCTTGCGATATGTTGGGTTTGGCACCCATGGGTGGTTAGGGGCTCGAACCCTAGACCCACGGATTAAGAGTCCGTTGCTCTACCAACTGAGCTAACCACCCAAACCATTAATAATAATTCATCAACGTTAAATATATTATCATATATACTAATAAAAGACAATAACTTTTCGAAAAAGGATTTGGGTAAATTTAATCACTGTGTTTGGCAATGATGATTGAATAGGCTATAATAATGGAGGGTTAAGAAGTTGTATCTAGATTTAATTTTACAGCTTCCTATAAGGAGGATCCACATATGAAAAAAATATTAGTTGTCGACGATGAAAAACCAATTTCTGATATCGTTAAATTTAATTTAACTAAAGAAGGATACGACGTTTATACAGCTTACGATGGTGAAGAAGCCTTAGAAAAAGTTAAAGAAGTTGAACCGGATTTAATTTTATTAGATTTAATGTTACCAAAAGTGGATGGTTTAGAAGTTGCTCGTCAAGTTAGAAAAACTTACGATATGCCAATCATTATGGTTACAGCTAAAGATGGAGAAATCGATAAGGTCTTAGGTCTAGAATTAGGTGCAGATGATTATGTAACAAAACCTTTCTCTAACCGTGAACTAGTGGCCAGAGTTAAAGCTAATTTAAGAAGACAAAAAACAATTGAGAGTGTTCAAACAGAAGAACAACCACAAAATAGTGAAATACAAGTTGGACAATTAACCATTCATCCTGAAGCATATATGGTTTCAAAATATGATGAAAAAATTGAATTAACACATCGTGAATTTGAATTATTACATTATTTAGCACAACATCTAGGACAAGTTATGACTAGAGAACATTTACTACAGACGGTATGGGGTTATGATTACTTCGGTGATGTCAGAACGGTTGATGTTACAATGCGTCGTTTAAGAGAAAAAGTTGAAGATAATCCAAGCCATCCAGAGTGGTTGGTAACACGTCGTGGTGTTGGATACTATATGAAAAATCCAGATTTAGAATAGAGTAGGGGAATAACGATGAAAATGAATCAAAAAATTCGTTTTTTTAAATCTATTCAATTTAAAATAGCCCTCATTTTTGCGTTATTAATTTTAATAACGTTGGAAATTGTCGGGGCTTATTTTGTTAGGCAATTAGAACAGCAAAACTTAGATACCTTTAAGCAACAAGTCCAGTTACCTATATATGTTACTAATTCGATTACGAAGGATTTAGCAAAAACAGATACAGCTGCTGGTGATAGAGATATCAAAAAAATATTGGAAGATGTTAGTAATTCAAGTATCACAGAAATTCGAGTGATTGATAGTAAGGGCACAATTCGCGGGAGTAGTGATTTTAATAATCAAACTGTTGTGGGACAAAAAACGACAGATGCAACAATTAAGCAAGTGTTATATACACCTAAAACATTTGAAAAGAAGATTTATGATGAATCTAGCGATAAGCGCTACTATGTTTCAATTGTGCCACTAGTTAGTACAGCAGGAAATGTAACAACGACAGTTGGGGTTACATACGTTAAGGCCAATCTGGAAAGCTTATACTCAAATATTAACGATATCACGGTTATTTTCGTGACCGCGTCATTTTTTGCAGCTGTTTTAGTCCTTTTGATAACGATAGTTATTTCCCGGGCAATAACTCGTCCGATTGATGAGATGAAAAAGCAAACGATTCGAATTTCTCGCGGAGATTACTCCGGAAAAGTTCGTGTCTATTCTAATGATGAACTAGGACAATTAGCAGATGCGGTTAATAACTTATCTGTTCGTGTTGAAGAGGCACAAGAATCATCTGAAGCTGAACGTCGTCGTTTAGATAGTGTTCTATCGCACATGACAGATGGTGTAATTGCGACGGATCGTCGCGGAAATATTATCATTATGAATGAAGCGGCCTCTACCTTATTAGATCAAAATGAAAATGACTCAATAGGAGTATCAATTTTGGATATTCTTGATTTACGTAGTCAGTATACTTTACGTGATTTGTTAGAAAATCAAGATGAAATTATGATTGATTTATCTGATGTAGAACATGAACAAATTTTGAATGCTTATTTTTCATTAATACAAAGAGAATCTGGCTTTATTAGTGGTCTTGTCTGTGTACTTCATGATGTCACAGAACAACAAAAGATAGAACGTGAACGTGAAAGCTTTGTTTCTAATGTTTCTCATGAATTAAGAACGCCTTTGACGAGTATGAAGAGTTATATTGAGGCATTAAACGATGGTGCATGGAAAGATCCAGAAGTTGCACCAGGTTTCTTGAAAGTTACACAGAATGAAACAGAACGTATGATGCGTATGATTAATGACTTACTAAATTTGTCACGAATGGATTCAGGAACATCTAAGTTAGAACTTGAATTAGTTAACTTGAATGAACTGTATAGTTATGTTCTGGATAGATTCGATATGATGATTAATGCTGACGATGGGTCAGGCAAAAAGTATTCGATTAAACGTGATTTTACTAAACGTGATTTATGGGTTGAATTAGATACTGATAAAATTGTGCAAGTCATTGATAATATTATGAATAATGCCATTAAATATTCACCTGATGGTGGAGAAATAACTTGTCGTTTATTGGAGACACATAAGCACGTTATTTTGAGTATCTCTGATGAGGGCCTTGGTGTACCTAAAAAAGATTTAGCGCATATTTTTGATCGCTTTTTCCGTGTGGATAAAGCTAGATCGAGAGCTCAAGGTGGAACTGGATTAGGCCTAGCTATCTCAAAAGAGGTTGTCGAAATGCATAAAGGTAAAATTTGGTTAGATAGCTCGGAAGGCAAGGGTTCAACATTCTATATTTCATTGCCTTATGAATCATATGAGGAGGACCTGTGGGATGAAATTGAATAGATTTATTTTACCAACACTATTATTTTTATTAATTATGACAAGTATCGGTTTATCATGGGTCATTTGGACAAATCCGACATGGAATGGTAAAAGTGAATCGACGAAAGCTACAAATTCAACGCAGACAGAGTTAACAAAGAGTACTAAATTGAGCGAAGTATATGCACCAACGTCTGTTATTTATAATGATAATCAGCAACAAAATGTTTTATATAGTGAAAAAATTAATATCATTTCAAATATTCAAAAAAAGATACGTACTTGGAAAGAAACGTCTATATCAGAAGTTCCGATTAAAAATAAAAATGATTATTTAACGTTTTTAAATGCAAAAAATCAATTGGTTCTTAGTTACTCAGATGAAATTACGGTTGGGTTATTTAATCAAGTATTTAATCAGCAAAATCAAAATTATAAAACACGACTTATTAACCGTGTTCTTATTCCGCGTGATAATAAGAAAAGTATTTATCTGTTGAGTGACAAGGATAAAAAAATTTATGAGATTTCGTTAAATGATGCCTATAATAAAGGTAAAACAATTGATGATGTTGTACAAAATGAAACGTTATCGAAATTATCAGTTACATTTAAACTGCATAATAATGATATTTTTATGTATTATAATCAAGATTTTAATATAGCTCGTTTTAGGTATTTAGTGGATAAGCAAACGGCTAGTAAGTATGTTGCTAATCTATTAGGACAAAAAGATGGTTCATCGGTCAACGTTAAAGAAAGTAAAAAGACAATAACTTACTATGATGGTTCTGATCGACAATTAACGGTTCAAAATACGACAAATTTGGTTTCATATGAAGATGATGAAAATTCAGATGCGAAACAAAAAACGAGTCGTGGTAATGCTTTAACTGAAAGTTATACGAGTATTAAAAATACAGGTATCGGATTAGATAATATTCACTTCTACCAATTTAATGGTAAGTCTATGACAACAACATTCAGAAGTTATATTGAAGGATTTCCGATTTTTAATCAAACCAAACACGGTGTGATTGAAGTTGAGCGACTAGATAATGGTGGAAATAAAATTGATTTTTCATTATTGACGTTACAAATTGCTGTTCCATCTGGAAAAGCAGATGTTACGTTACCAAGTACAGAAGAAGTGTTAAGTAGCTTGGTTACGGCAGGGTATAAAGATGCGGATATTTCAGATATTCAATTAGGTTATCGTTGGGTATCAAGTTCTGATTCAGATTTGGTAGTCAACCTAGAACCCACTTGGTATATCCGATATCAAGATAAATGGAAAAGTTATACTGAATTACTACAAACAGATTAGGGAGGTGAATTAATTGGATTTTAGACGAATTCAAATTATTTTTATTATTGTTTTTCTTGGTTTAAATATCTTTTTATTCACCTCATTACGACAAAATCAACAAATTGAAATTTCGAGTCGATCATCACCTGGGACAACAAAAACCGGTACAACGCTTAAAGAGATGCGAGAAGATGACATTAAATACGGCAGTATCTCAAATAAAAAAGAGACTGGTGTATATATGTCTAATAAAGCATCTGATGTATTAAAGAATGATGCTAAACAGCTGCAATCCCAAGTTACAACATATAAAGACAATAAATTATCTAGTATTTTTGGGACACCAATTAATATCACAGATAGTGAAAGTCCAAATAAAACAATTGATAAGACAATTATGAGTGATAATACTTTAATTCTACATGGAGATAATTATCGCTATAACAGTAGTCTTTCAACAGAGACAAGTGTCGTGTATTCGCAGGTTGTTTACGATAAAATGGTTTACTCAAATGTTGGACTAATTAAATTTACAATTCAAAATAATAAAATTAGTGGCTATTCACAAACGTATATGGCAAATACAGAAAAATTACGTGAAAATGAGTCAATTATTAGTCAACAACAAGCAATACTGATATTGTATCAATATAATCAATTTGCAAGTAAAAGTAAGGTTAAATGGTCTAAGTTAGGATATGCTGAGTTGCTCAGTTTGGATAAAAAATATAGCGTCTATATTCCAGTTTGGATAGTAGCTGTTAAGAATCCAAGTAATGGTGTGACACAATACAAGCAAGTTAATTCATTTTCAGGAGCGATTATGAAGGATAGCACTGATATTTTAAATTAAATGAAGATTAAAAGGATAGAGGCGCAGGCAAGTAATGGATGAAGGAACAGACGATATGAAGATTAGTGTTCTTGCAAGCGGTAGTGCGGGAAATGTCACGTATATTGAAACGCCTAAGCACAAGGTCCTTGTAGATGCTGGTTTAAGTGGTAAAAAAATTGCGAGCCTAATGACAGATATTGGTCGAGATATTAACGATGTCGACACGTTATTTGTAACACATGAACATACGGATCATGCAAAGGCTGCTGGTATTTTAGCCCGTAAGTATGACATGAACGTTTATGCAAATGAATTAACATGGGAAGCCATGGCTCATACGATTGGTAAAATTCCCGTTGAGAAGAAGCAAATTTTTGAGATGGGGAAAGTAATTACATTCGACGACTTAGATGTTGAGAGTTTTGGTGTCTCTCATGATGCAGCGGCACCGCAATTCTACCAATTTCATCATAACAATAAGTCATTTGTTATTTTAACGGATACAGGTTATGTCTCAGAGAACGTTCAAGGGACAATTTCCGATGCAGATGCTTACTTGTTTGAGTGTAACCATGATATTGAAATGTTACGGATGGGCGGCTATCCATGGTCATTAAAACAGCGCATTTTAGGTGATAAAGGTCATTTATCAAATGAGGATGGTGCTGATGCACTTATGAATGTTATGGGTAATCGGACAAAACGAATTTTTTTAGGCCATCTTAGTAAGGATAATAATATGAAAGAATTAGCCCATCTAACGGTTGAATCAACGATGAAAGAACATGATTTAGCAGTTGGTGGTGATTTTAACATTTTCGATACAGATCCGGAAAATGCTACAAAGCTGGTTGTTTTATAAGAACAATTTTTTCAAAATTTATTCATAAATAGTTCACAATTAACCGTTATTCTTAAAAGAGTAAAAGATTACGTTTAAGGGGGCAGCGACAAATGTGTCGCGTATATAAAAATGTCAAATGAAAATAGAACAGGCTTAGGTAAAACAGTTGTTACAGCGCTTATTGCAGGATTAGTTGGTGGCGGAATTGCATTTGGTGGATATACATTTTACCAAAATAATGATAGTGATAATGGCGCAGTTACAACATCCTCAAATAAATCAGGTACAACTAAAGTAACAAATGTAAGTGTTAAATCAAGTAATGAATCATCAAAAGCATTTGCTAAAGTTAAAAATGCGGTTGTTTCAGTTATTTCATATACAAAGTCAAGTGGTTCAAGTAACAGCTTAACGGATATGTTTGGTGCAGCAGGCGATTCCTCTGCGACAACAGAAACAGCATCAAGTGAAGGTTCTGGTGTCATTTATAAAAAATCAGATGGTAGTGCTTATGTCGTAACTAATAATCATGTTATCTCTGGTGCAAGTAAAGTTGAAGTTTTATTGAGTAATGGTAAAAAATTAAGTGCCAAAATTGTTGGTAAAGATTCAATTACTGATTTAGCTGTTTTAAAAATATCAGCTAAAGATGTGACTCAAATCGCCACATTTGGTGATTCTGATAGTATCACTGTTGGTGAAACAGCATTGGCTATCGGTTCTCCACTTGGATCTGATTATGCGACATCATTAACGCAAGGAATCATATCAGCTAAGAAACGTACGATTGATGTTACCAATGATTCGGGTGTTAAAACGGGCCAAGCAACAGTTATTCAAACTGACGCTGCCATTAATCCTGGAAACTCAGGTGGGGCTTTAATTAATACTTCTGGCCAAGTTATCGGTATTAATTCGATGAAACTAGCAAGTACAGCAACAGGCTCTACTAGTTCTAGTTCATCATCAACTTCTGTCGAAGGAATGGGATTTGCTATTCCAAGTAATGAGGTTGTATCAATCATTAATCAATTAGTTGATAATGGAAAAGTTAAACGTCCTGCAATTGGTATTTCATTAATCGATTTAGATTACGTCTCAGCAAGTGATCAAAAGAGTGTCTTAAAATTACCAAAAAGTGTTTCTTCAGGGATTGTTGCTGTTAAAATAAATAGTGATTCACCTGCTAAAAATGCTGGTATAGGTAAATATGATGTTATCGTTAAGCTAGGTGATAAGAAAGTTACTGATATCTCAAGCTTACGAGAAGTTTTATATGAACATAAAATTGGTGATACAGTGGCTGTTGAATTCTATCATGATGGTAAGTTGAAACAGGCTAATATCAAATTAACCTTAGAAGCAACAGATGCAAATACAGGAACAAGCTCAACAAGTAAATCAGCATCATCAGCTCAATAAACAAATATGAAATAATCGTAAATAACTTAATTTACGATTATTTTTTTATTTTAAATAGATATTGTGTATAACTAAGTGGATAGATATTAAGGTGGGTGTGAGTAACAGAGGGAAAGGGCAGTATGAAGGGACTTTCTAAACAAAATAGTTATGCACAATTAATTGAATGGCCTGTGACTAACTTTTATTTATTTGATATTTTAAAATAAAAAAAGACTGTTATACCAATGTGTAAAGCGTATAATTAAGGAATGATAAATAACGCAAAATCTGTGCATAACTAATATGGTGTTGACAAATGGGCAACAAATAAATGTAGTGACGAACACATATTCCCCGCAATATGTTGTGGTCCAAATTGTGGATATGTGCGTAACTTTGTGTATAACTTGTGAAAAAGGTGGAAATTATGAACATTAAGATTATTGGTGTAGGTAAATTAAAAGAAAAATATCTCAAACAAGGAATTGAAGAGTATGCAAAACGGTTAAGTAAGTTTTGTAAATTTGAAATTATTGAAGTAAATGATGAAAAGGCACCGGAAAAATTAAGTTCAGCAGAAATGATTGATGTTAAAGGTAAAGAGGGCGAACGTATCCTTAGTAAGATTAAAGAAAAAGAGTATGTTTATGCTTTAGCCATTTTAGGTAAGGAACGTACGTCGGAAGATTTTGCTAAAGAGATTGCTGATCTTGGAACTTATGGGCATTCAGACATAACCTTCGTTATTGGGGGGTCATTAGGACTAAGCGAGGACGTTTTAAGACGCGCCGACACACAAATCTCGTTTGGTAAATTTACCTTACCGCATCAATTAATGCGGATGATTTTGACTGAACAAGTTTACCGTGGATTTATGATTAATGCAGGGAGCCCCTATCATAAATAAGGACCTTTCAATACTTTAAGTAACGTAATTTTAGGATATCAGTAGATTTTCATATTTTCCCTTGACCTAGAGCTTGCTTAAAGGTGGATGATAAAAATAAGTAATTTTAAATTTAGTCGTATAAGAGGGAGAATTTATGAATAAAAAGAATTTAATCATCGTGACTATTGCATTGCTGTTATCTAACGCAATGGCAGGTCTTGATGGAACGATTATTAATACTGCATTACCATCAATCGTCAGTGATTTGCATGGTATCCAATATATGGGATGGATTGTTGCAGTTTTCTTGTTGGGGATGGCAGTTGCCACACCTCTTTGGAGTAAATTAGGCGAACGAATTGGTAACCGTGGTGCATATCAGTTAGCAACTTTTTTATTTGCAATCGGTGCGGTTTTTCAAGCAACATCAAGTAATATTGTCTTTTTCTTAGTTGCTAGAGTAGTTATGGGTATTGGTGCAGGTGGGATGAATACAATTCCGTTTATTATTTATGCTGATATTTATAAAAATATTAAGAAACGCTCACAAGTTATTGGTTATGCAACAGCTAGTTACAGTATTGCATCAATTATTGGACCTTTAGTTGGTGGCTGGATCGTTGATACGTTTAGTTGGCATTGGGTCTTCTATATCAATGTACCAATAGCATTAATATCAATTATTTCAATCCAATTTTTCTTCAAAGAAGAAGTTAAAAAACGTCAAAAGGGGAATATCGATTACTTGGGTGCTGGAATGATGATTGTCAGCTTAGTGACCTTATTAACAGGTATTCAAATGATTGGTGTTGGGTCAATTAATTTAGTCGTTGGGTTAATTATTGCTGGAATTATCTTACTCGGTATTTTGTATAGAGTTGAGGATAGGGCCGTTGATCCGATTATTCCCAATCGATTATTTAAAAATAAGAAACTGATTGTTGATTTTATCATATTTGCCTTTTTATGGGGAGCATTTATCTCATTTAACATCTATATTCCAATGTGGGCACAAGGAATACTTGGAATGAGTGCATTGATTGGTGGGGCAACACAAATTCCTGGTGCAATGACTAATTTATTTGGTTCGTTGTCCGGTCCATCAATGATTCCTCGATTGGGGAAATACCGGATTATTACAATCGGAACCATTAGCTTTATTATTTCGTTTGCTGGGATGTTAGTTGTAGGTGTGACAGTCCCATTCTGGTATTTATTACTAATGGGTGCTTTTGAAGGGTTCGGTTTAGGAATGTGTTTTAATGTCCTACAACTGAGTGTTCAAGAGGATGCGGAGGGTCGAGATGTCCCAATCGCAACTTCATTTGCCTACTTATTACGTATTTTAAGCCAAACATTTATGTCATCAATTTATGGGGTTATCCTTAACAGTGCGTTGTTAAAAGGAGTTAATCAGTCTCATGGTAAAATTACGATGGAGATGTTAAACAAGCTAAGTGATTCGAAGCGTGTTTCAAGTCTTCCTGAAAAATTATTACCAGCAATGCGACAGATTATGTATGAAGGGTTGCATAATATTATGGTAATCGCGACAATATTATTGATTATCGTTTTACTATTTAATTTATGGATTCAGGCTCAATCTAGAAAACAACTAAGTTAAAAAATAGAATCTCTGAGAGAATGTACTATGTACTAAGTCGTATCGAGTTGACTGATGAAATTATATAAAATTTAATGGGGTATATTGATTTATCTGCTTGTAAAGTTATTAATAGATTCCCAGTGTAAATTCCTTGATTAATGTCAATTTATCAAATGCACTGTACTTAACTCTAGGCAAAAAAATCCCGCCATGATTGTCGAATGAAATTATATATTTCATCTGATAATCATGGCGGGATTTTTACAAAAAGGCAGATACCTTTTTAATCGTATTTTTTATAGATAATAGGTTAGGTCACTTGCTGGAGTCGGATAAGCTAAGATAAGTTTAGTAACATCTGTTTTTGATGTTTTGTTAGCAATTAATGGTGTTAGATAATTGATAAGTTCTTCCGCAATTGTGGTGTATGCGACAGCACCAACAAGTAAGTTGGATGATTTATCAAAGATAGTTGTCACAGATGCTTCAGATTCTTTAATTCGATTAAAGGAATACCAGTTAGTTGTCTCTTGTACTCTAATGTCATAATGTTCAGGTTCATTTTTAGCTTGTTCAATCGTAATGCCAACTTGAGATAGTTGTGGGCTGGCATAGACAGTCATTGGAATTGGTGGGTAAGCAATTGGACTATTCGATTTTTTAAGTAGTTGGTCTGCAACGTAATGACCTTCAAATGTTGAAACAGGTGTTAACTTAGGTTGTTTGCGTGAAACAATATCTCCAATGGCATAAATTCGATCATTTTTCGTTTTTAAGTGAGAATCCACAATAATACCATGTGAATCTGATTCAGCACCTGTAGCAGGTAGGTTTAATGTATTAACGTTAGGTTGACGGCCCATAGCTGAAATTGCCAAATCAACAGTTAAAGATAATCCCTTATCGTCTAACATCTGGAAGCCTAAAGGACCTTCTGTTATTTCTGTAATATTAGTGTCAAAGTGAAAATGGACACCATTAGTTTTCAAATTCTCAATGAGACGGGTTGTATATTCAATTGGAAATCCACGTAATATTTGACTATTATGTTGAATAATATGAACTTCTGAGCCAGCAATAGCAGCTATATTAGCAAGCTCAATTGAAACATAGCCAGCGCCAATAAAAGCTATTTTATCTGGTAATTCTTCAAGTGATAAAAAATCGGTACTTGTTTTTAGTAAATGACTGCCTGGAATATCAGGGACTACAGGTGACTGACCGGTCGCAATTACAAAATTATCGGCAGTGTAAGTTTCAGTATTAACGTTAATTTCTGACTTTGAAATAAACTTAGCAGATCCGTGAACAGTTTTAATATTTGCTGCAGATAAACCTGCTAGGGTATTGGCTGGAACTTTATCCGTATAAGCTGATTTAAAAGCCATTAATTTAGGCCAATCAATGATAGAACTGCCAGTTAGTCCGAAGCCTTGCATTGCTTCTTGGCGTTGTTTAGTTTCAACAGCAGAATAAAGCATTTTTTTTGGGTCACAACCTCGATTAGGACAAGTACCACCCCAAAGATCATTTTCAATAATGAGAACAGATTGCTTTTTACTTAAATCAAAAGCAGTAGAAAGACCACCAGGTCCAGCACCAATAATAATTGTATCGTAGTGTGATTGTTTCATAATTAATATCCCCCATAATAAATATTTAATAATTATACTGATACTAGCATAAAATTGAAAATTAATTAAAAATAATCGCTTAAAAATGTTTCATGTGAAACATTTTTAAAAAGAAAGCATAGCTTTTAAATTTTTAAAATAGTGACAGACAAAGTAATCCAGTATTAGAATATTTTATTTGATTATTAAAATCACAGAGGTTATAGTTTAAAAAGGGCGTTAAGTCAATGTATGTAAAGGATTTTAGCTATTTATTTAACTACAATTATTTGGGGGTCATTATATGACAGCAACAGTACTAAACGATATTACGAAGGTACTCATTTACACGATTGTATCGTATCCAATCGTTGGAGGCCTAGCCTTTATTGTATCGAGCCTTTATTATAGAATATTTATGGAGAAGAAGGAGCTCCCTAAATATTTAGAGAAGGGAGAACCATTCATTTCTATTTTTGTACCTGCTCATAATGAGGAACAATCAATAGAAGCAACAATTCGACATCTAGAGACTAAGTTAAATTATCCTCTAGATAAATATGAAGTTATTGTAATTAATGATGGTTCCACAGATAAAACCGGTGAGATTTTGGAGACGCTACAAGAGGAGTTCAAATCACGTTTAAGAACGATCACAATTATTAATAATCGTGGAAAAGCAGCTGGATTCAATATTGCATTGGCATTTGCTAAAGGCGAATTTATTTTATCCAATGATGCGGATTCAAAACCAGAAGTTGATGCCTTATGGAAATATATGTCATATTTTGAAAGAAAAGGTGGCAAGAATTTAGGCGCTGTCACTGGGAATATGTTACCAATTAATAAAACAACAATTGTAGCAGAAGCACAACAGAATGAATTAAATTCAATCATTGGCTTAATTAAGAGATCGCAATTATCTTATGGCGGTTTATTTGCTTTCTCAGGTGCAAATACAATGTATCGAAAAGCAGCCGTTTTAGATGTTGGTGGTTGGGAAGCTGAACAGCCAACAGAAGATATCGCAATTGCCTGGGACATGCAGGCATTAGGTTGGGTGGCTTATTTTGCGCCGCATATTCGCTTCTTTATGGATGTACCTGAAAAGCTAGGTGAACTAATTAAACAAAGACATAGATGGTCATCTGGTGGCGTTTATGTACTTCTAACGAAGACGTTACGCGTTCTACGTCATCCGATTAAACAATTTTCAAGTGTACCTATTATTATTGATTATGGATTAAGTGTTATTTGGTCAGTCTTTTATTGGTTAAGTATGATTGCATTTTTAGCAATTCAAATTATCTGTATTGTAAATGGTGATTGGTTACAGTTGAGCAATAACTTAGCGCTCGCCTGCATATTTATTTCAATAGAGGTCATTATTGGTTTGATTCAGTTAATCATGGCGTCATTTTTCAATGATAGTGGTAAATCTTTAAAATACGTTATTTTTGCGCCGTGGTATATCCTCATTTACTGGATGGTAAATACGTATACAATGGTAGCTGAGTTAATTCCGACAGTGCGTAAAATTATTACGGGTGAAGATGGTGGCGTATGGCATTCACCTGAACGTTCGGATAGTATTACAACAGATTTAGGAGGCGACGATGATGACAAAAAATAAGCCTGACTATATTGTGAACGAAGTAGATGAAGACGCATTGACGATTGATTGGTTTTTTGGTCAAAAAAATGTAAGTCTCAAACTAAGACAATTAGTATTAATAACAATTGGCTGGATTGCGTGCTTAGTACCAATCAGTATCACGGTTATCTTGATTTTATTTAAAGATAAGGCAATCCCAATTGATCAAACACTATTTACTGAGCTTTTTGATACGATTATAAATACATTCCTACAATACTATTTGTTTTTTATTGCGTTCTTTTTAATTTTGCATATTTATAATTTAATTCTTTCGAATAATCGTCTAAAAAATGATATAGAAAGTTATGATTCAAAATTATTAAAGAAACACACTGACTTAGCTGAAGAAATGTACTATTTAAAATATGGGCCACGAGATCATAGAGAGGGTCAAAATAAAATTATCATACAAGATTATGCCGATATTGGGACATTTGAATTAAGGCAACAATTTGATTACTTTGGAGATGAGGATGAAGATGATTTCTAAAGAGGATAAAAGATTATTAGATGAGATGGTTGTACGAGAAAGAAATATGAAGAAAAGACGTGACATTTCGGGCTTGATGTTACATAAATTAAGATTATTTAAGCGAAGATTAGTTACGTTTTTAACGGTTTTATCAACCGGAATCCTATTAGGACTTTATATGACATTTGAGCCATTCAAAATGTTGTCAGTTGTCAGTATTATAGAAGTTAATGTACTGGTAGCGGCAATTCTATTTCTATTTACGTCATACTTTTGGCAAATAATGCTCAAACACTGGCCATTAAAACATTTAATTAGTTGGTATAAAACTAAACTAAGAGTAACGTACGCGGGCCCACTGCTTGCTTCAAAAAGATGGTTACAGTTTTATTATAAAGATCGGGATATTTCACCGTATATCCCACAAATATTGTATTACCTACAAAATGAGTCTAAGTTAAAAACAGTTGATGAGGTATTAGCATTTATTGATGAAGGGGCACCTTCAGAAGTGGAAGAACATAATGTGTTAGATAAATTTAGACGATTTATTGGTGAAACAAATCAAATGGTCCTGAGTACTGCTACTGCAGATGGGATGCCATCGAGTCGTCAGATGCGATTTATTGTTTCACCTGATAAATCAAATGTTTGGTATTTTGGTTCAGCTCCGGAAACGCCTAAAATTGCTGAATTGGATTTAGGTAAAGCAGCTATTAATACAATTCCAACGAGTACAGGGATGACTATTGCTAGTAATAGGTTAAGTGTTAAGAGGTCAAAATATAAATTAGAAGATCTAGCAGAGTTGTATCGGGCACAGGTGCCAGGATTTATGGATGGATTACTGGAAGAAGATATAGAAAATGAGATTATTTATGAAATAGTGATCAAAAGTGCTCGATTAGATACTTGGACACAGCACGATCAAGTGAAATTTTAAAGGTATTATTAGCAATATTCATTGCTGATAATACCTTTTTTTAATAAATCAATTAAAAAAATAAACTTTTTACTTGATTTTCAACGTATTTATCTCTATATTTTGACACATAAATTACAGACGAATTATTAATAGATTAACTGTCACTAAGGGAATAAGAAGGTAATGGTGTATTTGATTTATTTTACATTTATTACGGAATATGATATTTATTACATTATTTCAAGATAATGATATTTGACTGAAATGCTTATGTAAAAACTAACTGATAGTATGAACCTCGTAAGATAAATAAGAAAAAAATAAATAAAAACGTTTAACTTAAAAGGAGAACTAAATATAATGAAATTAAATAAAAAGATGACAAAATTTTCAGTAGCAATGGTAGCAACAGTAGCAGCAGGTCTTGGACTTGCAGTTAAAGCAGCAGATGCTGATGTATATACTGTAAAATCAGGTGATACACTAAATAACATCTCAGCAACTTACGCTAACAAAACATCTAATGATGTCAGTGTTAACGCAATTGTTAAAGAAAATAAAATTAGTAACGCTAATTTAATTTATGTTGGTGAACAATTAACAATCAATACTGATACAGCTGCTAAAACAGCAAATACAGCATCAACAACAAATACAACAACTACTAAGGCAGCAACACCAGCTGCAACTCCTGCTAAAGCAGCAACAACAGTTGCACCAAAGAGTACAGTGTCAACAGCAACTGCAAGCACTACTGATTCATCAAGTGCTAAAGCATGGATTGCTAACAAAGAATCTGGTGGTTCATACTCAGCAAGAAATGGCCAATATATTGGTAAATACCAATTAAGTTCATCATATTTAAATGGTGATTACTCAGCTGCAAACCAAGAAAAAGTAGCTAACAATTACGTAACAAGTCGTTATGGTTCATGGAGTGCTGCAAAATCATTCTGGTTATCAAACGGTTGGTACTAAAATTTAAATTATAAAAATAAGAAGCTTTGGATAGGGATATAATTCCTTATTCAAAGCTTTTTTGTTACTTTAAATCTTATGTTAAAATGATAATGTCCAGTAACTAAATTACATGAATGAAAGTTGAGAATTGAATTGAAAAATTACGAATTTTTACTATTTGATATTGATGATACGTTACTTGATTTTGGGTTAACTGAAAAAGCTGCACTAGAAAAGCTTTTTTTAACGCAAAAAATAACATTAGATGATAAAATAAAACAAAATTATTTGAAATTTAATCAGCAGTTATGGCGCCAATATGAGCGTGGTAATTTAAAGCGGGATCAATTATTAGAAAATCGGTTTGCGATATTTTTCAAAAAACAGTTTAATAGAGTAGTTGATGGTAAAGAGTTGGCTAAACAGTATCAAGATAATCTGTCTGCCGGACATGAAAAAATGATGGGCGCAGATGAATTATTGGCATCAATAGATACAGCTAACTATCAATTGTCGATTATTACCAATGGCGTTGCAAACATGCAGTATAAACGATTAGCAGAATCAAAGTTAGATAAGTACTTTCCGCAAATATTTGTTTCGGAAATGACGGGTTATCAAAAACCAACGGTTGGCTTTTTTAACTATGCTTTTGACCATATTGCTGGATTTAATCCCGATAAGGCACTTATTATTGGTGATTCTTTAACATCAGATATTCAAGGTGGGAACAATGTTCACGTTGATACTGTCTGGTACAATCCGAAAAACATTAAAAATAAGACATCAATAAAAGCGACCTACGAAATTGATGATCTGTTAGCCATAAATAATATAATATAAGAATAATTATAAATCTTGGATTAGAGGAATGGTGAATAATGAAAGATGCTAAAATGATGAAAAATGTTAAAAAGATTATTACGTATGCTATTTTTGTGATTGCTACCTATTTTTTATTTTCACAAGTTTTATCAGTGTCAGAAATAGCAACGGATCGTTCCTTTATGGAGATTGCAAAAGCAGAACCAGTCGTATTTATTATTATCTTTTTTATAATTTATAGTTTATTTATGATAATTAGTATTGCTTTTTTCTATTTTTCTCATATTTTATTAAAAATTAAGGGAAAATATGATATTAGTTTACTTATTTTAAATTTTTTCACAGTTTTTTTAACAATATCAACGCTTGTTATTAAATCAGTTGGAGGGGCATTACCAACAGTAGTTATCAAAACTAGTTTATTTTTTATTTTAATATCGATGTCCTTATCAACGACTGCAAAATTATTAGCCTTACGAGAAGAACGACTAAAAAAAAGAAAAAAATAGGTTAAATATAGCAGTATTTTAAAGGAGGTACATATGAAAATTAAAGAGCGGTTGGATACGTTAAGTGATGCGATTATAGCCATTATTATAACCATTATGGTATTAGAGATGCCAATTGAGATAAAAAATGGGGAGATTAACTTTGTTGGTTTGTTTCAAGCCATTGGAATCTTTATTGTTAGTTTCTGTTTTGTTGCTAATATCTGGTATCAACATGCGGTCGCATTTTCGGAAGTAAATGAAGTACCAAATAAAATAATTGTGATGGATTTAATCTTAATGATGCTTTTATCGTTAATGCCAACCTTCACACGACTAATGACAAGTGATACTGTCAGAGAAACGGTTACAATGTATGGTGTTTTATATTTGTTAATTATTTATCTATTCAGGGAAATTGTAAAAGAAATTATTCATCAAAAATATACAGAAAAATCTGATATGAAAAAAGTATATGTAACCATTTATGGCAGACATAACACAGAAACCGGATTATTAATATTAGCTTTAATTCTTATAGGCTGGTTTTTCCCTAAAATAACGTTAGTCTTTTTTATTATCATACCAATTCGTTCATTTATTACTAATAGTGCAGATAACAGTGAATTTACTAATATTAGTCAAATGGAACCTAAAGGTACTGAGGCATTCTTAGAGATGACACCTGAAGATAGAGAAAAATTAAAACCAATTATTACGACACTTAGAAAAGAAATAAAACAACAAGATCCTGATGCGTGGGAGAATTTTACAGAGGATGCTGAAGAGGCACTCGACGTTAGTGAAGGAACGATACTTAGATGGTTTCGTCAATATCGTCAAGCATTTGAGGATTCACAAAATACGCGAAGAAAAAATATAAAGTATGGTAGAGACCAATTAAGTAGAGAAGATGATTAATAGTAAACTGTCCGTCCAATTTTGGAAAGGGCAGTTTTTAATTACAAAAAACCCCTATACTAGACTGATATTTCAGTATCTAATATAGGGGGATTGTTATTATTATTGTGCCATAAAATCTTTTAACCAATTTTTACCTTCAACGAAACGCGTAACAAGCATTGCAGTAGCAGTATTTCCTGTTGAATTTAATAAAGTTGCGGGAATATCAATGATGGTTGTAATAATTAGAATTAATGGAAGAGCAGCCATTGGGAAACCGAAGATTGAACAAATTAAGGTTTCGGCAACCATACCACCACCTGGAATAGCGCCCATCACGACACCAACCAAGAATGAAACACAGATAATCATAATCATATTATTTAAACTCGTGATATCTTTACCAAAAACGGCAAATAAAAATGTTGTTTTTAAGATGCCACCAATAACAGAGCCATCCTTGTGCGTATTTGCACCTAATGGGATGATCGTATTTGCGATATCTTCGCTCACGCCCATTTTTTTAGAATACTCTAGGTTAACAGGGATACATGCAGCTGAAGAACTTGTTGCAATTGCTGTAACAGCAGGAGCTGAGACATTTTTCCAAAAAATCATAAAACCGGCTTTGCCACCTGCGATAAATGCATAGAAACTCATCATCACAAAGAAGTAGAAAGCTGTAATACCTAAGTAAAGAATGAAACTGCGCAAATATCCGGCAGCAATCTGAGGTCCTAAATTACCGATAATATTGGCAAAGAAACAACCTAAACCAATTGGCGCGTAGATCATCACATATTTAACCATCCGCATAACTACTACGTTTCCAGCTGATAAAAATTTTGTAAATACACTAGATTCTTTACCGGTTGCTGAAGCAGCTGTACCCATTAAAATCGAAAAGATAATTAGTTGTAACATATTATCTTTTGATAATAAATGATAAAAGTCATTAACGGTGAATGTATTAACTAATGTTTCTAAACCAGATGATTTTGTTGATGTATCTTTAACAGTACCCATCAAACCTTTAATCGTATCAACGTTGACGCCGTGAATAGGGTTAAAGAGACGAACACCGATATACCCAATAACACCAGCAATGAAAGCCGTTGTTAGGAAGACAATTAATGTTGTAATCATGATTTTACCAAGTCGTTTCATTTCAGACATTTCTGCGATGGCAGATGAAATACTGAAAAAAACAAGTGGAACTAAAATCATGTACATTAGATTTAGAAAAAGATCTCCTAAAGGTTTAAGGACAGCAGCTTGTTCTTTAAAGATTAAGCCGACAATCCCACCTATGATTAGACCCGAGAGTAATAATAAAGATGTTTTGTAGCGATTAAAAAAAGTAGTCATAAAAAATCCCCTTAAATAATTAGTCTAAAGTCATAAACACTAGTATATCAATTGTTTTGTTTAAAAGCTAAGTTAAAAAAAGGAAACGAATAATATGCAAAAACAAATGAGTTTAATCAATATTAAAAAATGAGATAGTATTAGTTAATAATGAGTATTTAACCGATTATACTAATTTGAAAGATAGCTTATTGACGGGTTAAATACATTAGTTTACAATTGTAATCATAAGACCAATGAAAGAAGGGCAATACTAATGAATAATAAAAAAATAATTGAAATTAGCGACGCTGAGTGGGAAGTTATGCGTGTTATCTGGACATTAGGTCAGAGTACTAGTAATGAAATATTTAAGAATTTAAAAGAAAAAAAGAATTGGCAAATGCCAACAATAAAAACATTATTGGGTCGATTAGTAAAAAAGGGTGCATTATCTGCTGATAAAGAGGGCCGAGCATTCATATACAAACCCCTAATAGAAGAACAAACGACGATGGATCATGTTAGTCAGTTATTATTTGAACATATGTGCCAAATGAAAATTGGCTCAACAATTGCCGATTTATTAAGTGAAGTTGAGTTAAGCCAATCAGATATTGTGAAACTACAAAGTGTGATTGATGAAAAAAGTAAAAATGCACCAGAAATGGTTGAATGTAACTGCTTAGCTGAAAAAATGATGTAAATGTTTCATGTGAAACATTATAAAATTTAATCTGATCCTTTATCTTAATTGTCTAATGAGATTAAAAAAGATGAGAATAGGAGTGTTTGATTTTGAATATTAAAAAAGTAAGTGAGAAGTTTGATTTACCGACTGCGACGTTACGATATTATGAGGAAGTAGGACTTATTCCCACTGTATCACGGAATACAAGCGGGTATCGGGACTATGATGAAATCGATTTAGAATGGGTTAATTTTGCAAAACATATGCGTCAAACGGGGATTTCAATCAACATTTTAAAAGAATATGCTGACCTAACGCAACAAGGTGAGGCCACTGAAGAGCAACGTAAACAGATTTTGATTAAACAGCAACGATTATTAGGTGAACAAATCGCGGCGATGCAAGATACTTATAATTTTTTAGATAATAAAATTGAAACGTACGAAAATCATGTAAAACAGATGTTAAAAATGACCGATAAATAAAAAGCTTGCCTTCAAGTCGACTTGAAGGTTTATTATAAACCTATATTAGATATAGGAGGAACATTTTATAATGATTAAGCAAATTAACTTACGAAAAAAATTCAATTTAAATGAACAAATAACCCTACAAAATAAACTTGTGATGGCACCTATGACAACATGGGCAAGTAACGATGATCAAACAGTTTCTGAAGCAGAAATTAGTTATTACGAACAACGTGCAAAACAGGTCGGAATGGTTATCACAGGTTCGAGCCATGTACAAGAAAATGGTGTTGGATTTGATCATGAAATTGGTGTTTATGAAGATCGATTTATACCAGGTTTGACGAAGTTAGCCACAGCTATTAAGGCCGGTGGGGCAAAGGCCATCTTACAATTAAATCATGCTGGAAATAAGGCATTACCAGAATTAATTACAAATCATGACGTTGTTAGTGCGAGTCCAGTACCAGCACCAAAAACACCATTTGCTCCAGCACAGACACCTCGAGAATTGGCAGAAGAAGAGCTAATACAAGTTATAAAGGCTTTCGGAACAGCAACTAAACGTGCAATTCAAGCAGGTTTTGATGGTATTGAAATTCACGGTGCCCATGGATTTCTAATTCAAAATTTTCTTTCACCACACTATAATCATCGGACTGATCAGTGGGGCGGATCATTAGAAAATAGATTACGATTTGCTATGGCAGTAGTTGATGAAGTTCAACGAGTGGCTGATGAAAATACGACTAAAGAATTTATTATCGGTTACCGAATTACACTTGAAGAACGTGAAACAGATGGTCTTAAATTAGAAGATACAGAAGCTTTGATAACGAATTTAGTTGCTAAACAGGTGAGTTATTTGCACCTTTCGTTGGGTGATGCGTTAACTGATGGTCCAAAGGGTGGTGAACCCTATATTCAAAGAGTTTCTCAACTAGTTAATCAACGGGTACCAATCGTGGCAGCCGGCTCATTAAATACTTTTGATAGAGCAACGACAGCATTAAAATCGGGATTAGATTTAGTTGCTGTTGGGTCAGCATTAGTTGCAAATCCTAATTTGCTAAATCAAGAAAAATGGCAATTAACGTTATCGATGAGTGATCCTAGTATCCCTAAGTTAATGTTAAAAAAAATCCAAGCGCTGGGTAGCACATTTGGATTTACCTTAGTAGATTAGATAATTTATTAAAAACTGTAATATCTGTTGTTGATGATAGGAAAACCTATTACTGGCAACAGATTTTTTATGTTATAAAATTAAAAGTTCAGATTTGTCATTTTAATATATTTAAACAGACACTGGCTTAATTTTTAATTTCTGTTATTATTTAGGACGTTAAGACAAATAATATAGATTGGAGAATGATAACTTATGGAAATTGCAGGATTTGGCGTTGAAGAGTGGTTAAATGTCTATGAATCTAAAGCTACGTATGATATTGCACAAAGAACGGTTTCATCGATGACAATGAACGAATTATTAAATATTGGTCAAGAAAATGGTCAGGATTTTTATCGTGATTTAGATGCACAAAAGATGAATTATGGTTGGATTGAGGGGTCCCCAGCTTTTAAAGCAGAGGTTAGCAAACTTTATAAAGCGGTTTCGCCGGAACAAGTTTTACAAACTAATGGTGCAACAGGAGCAAATCAACTGGCACTATACGCGTTGATTGAACCTGGTGATCATGTGATTTCTATGTATCCTAGTTATCAGCAACTCTATGATATTCCTAAATCATTAGGAGCTGAAGTCGATTTTTGGAATATTTCTGAAAAAAATCAATGGATGCCTGATTTGGATGAATTACGAGCAATTATTCGACCAGATACTAAAATGATTTGTTTAAATAATGCGAATAACCCAACGGGAACAGTAATTGAAACTAAACTAATGACTGAAATCGTTAAAATTGCAAAAGAAGTCGGCGCATATGTATTAGTTGATGAGGTCTATTTACCTTTAGATGATACAACGGACGTAAGTTCAATTGTTGATTTATATGACAAAGGTATTGCGACGAATAGTTTATCAAAAACCTATTCAACTCCCGGTATTAGAATCGGTTGGACGGTTGCTAGTCCAGCTGTTACAGATATTTTTAGAAAATACCGTGATTATACGATGATTTGTGCAGGTGTATTTAATGACCAAATGGCTGTTCATATTTTAAAAAATAAAGAATTAGTATTGGATAGAAATCGACAAATTGTGAAACGAAATTTAAAAATTTTAAGTGATTGGGTGGAAAATGAGCCAGCAGTTAGCTTAGTAGTGCCAAAATCTGTCTCGACTTCATTTATAAAATTTGAAACAATTGAAGATGATGAACAATTTTGTCAAAAATTATTAAAAGATTATGGGGTTTTATTAGTACCTGGAAGCCGATTTGGTGTGCCAGGACATGCAAGATTAGGTTACTGTGCTAAAGAATCCGTTTTAGTAGAAGGATTAAAACGCTTGTCACAAGCATTACATGAATAAGTTTAGTGCATCAAAGAGAGATAAAAAGTAGATTTACAAGTTACTTTTTATCTCTCTTTTTGTGGAAAGTAAAATTAGATGATAAATCAAAAAGTGTGAGCTGGTTCACACTTTTAATGTAACCGATTTCACACCAGAAACTGTAGACTGTTGATATACTCCAAGCGAAACGACCGGCAGAGGAGGGTGTCATGATAAAAATACAGTAAAAGGATAACGCCGCTATCTATTTGGTATAAAACAATTAAAGGAGGAAATTATAATGGATTCAACGACAACAATGGAAAAGGTACCTAAAAAGAAATTTAAGTTAAAAATGCCCGGCGCTTTTGTTATTTTATTTATATTAACGATTGTTGCAGTTATGGCAACATGGATTATTCCAGCGGGCTCTTACTCTAAATTATCTTATGATCAGGCAAGTACGGAATTAAAAATTACCGATGCGCATGGGAATGTAAAAAAAGTTCCTGCGACACAAAATCAATTGGATAAACTTCATGTCAAAATTGATATTAAACAATTTACATCAGGTGGTATTACGGCAGCAGTATCAATACCTAATACATATCAGCGATTGAAGCAAAATCCGGCAGGACCAGCTGATATCACAAATAGTATGGTTAACGGGACAATTGAAGCCGTAGATATTATGGTCTTTATTTTAGTCCTGGGTGGTTTAATTGGTGTTGTTAAAGTCAGCGGCGCGTTTGAATCAGGTTTAATTGCGCTAACTAAGAAAACCAAAGGTCATGAATTTTTATCAATTTTCTTTGTTTCAATTTTAATGGTTTTAGGCGGAACTCTTTGCGGGATTGAAGAAGAGGCAGTGGCCTTCTATCCAATATTGGTACCAGTATTTATCGCGATGGGCTATGATTCGATAGTCTGCGTGGGGGCAATTTTCTTATCCAGTTCTATTGGGACCACATTCTCTACGATTAATCCGTTCTCAGTTGTTATTGCGTCAAATGCAGCCGGAATTGATTTTACGCAAGGTATGATTTGGCGGATTGTTGGTTTGATTGTCGGGTCTATTTTCTTAATTATTTATTTAGGACGTTATAGTAAAAAGGTTAAGGATGATCCAACAGCTTCAATTACTTATGAAGATAGTAAAGACTTTAATCGATTATGGTCAGTATCTTCAGGTGAAGGTGGTAATAAATCAGTTTTCACTATTCGTAAGAAAATTATTCTATTATTATTTGTTGTGACATTCCCAATCATGGTTTGGGGCGTTATGGCAAAAGGTTGGTGGTTCCCAACGATGGCATCTTCATTCTTGGTATTTGCTATCGCCATTATGTTCTTAACAGGTACAGGTCGAGATGGTCTAGGTGAAAAGGGTGTCATTGATGCTTTTGTCAGTGGTGCATCTAGTTTAGTTGGGGTGTCATTTATTATTGGACTTGCCAGAGGGATAAATATCGTGTTAAATCAAGGATTGATTTCAGATACCATTCTTCAATATGCGTCATCTTTAGTTGTTGGCGTAAGTGGACCAATTTTCATAATTATCATGATGGTTATTTTCTTCTTCCTTGGATTTATCGTACCTTCTTCATCCGGATTAGCCGTTTTAGCAATGCCAATATTTGCGCCATTAGCTGATTCTGCAGATATTCCAAGATTTATTGTCGTTTCTGCTTATCAATTTGGACAGTATGCAATGCTTTTCTTAGCACCAACAGGGTTAGTTATGGCAACACTTCAAATGTTAAATATCAGATATTCGCACTGGGTAAAATTCGTTTGGCCCGTCGTTGTCTTTGTTCTATTATTTGGTGGTGCACTCTTAGTATTACAAGTCTTAATTTATTAAAGTAAGAATTATCATAAAAATAATGTACTTTTAATGTTTCTCATTTAATAATTTTAAAAACACGGTAGTGGAAGCGTTTTATAAATGTAATATACGATATTGAACCGTAAGAATCCTCATAATGAGAAATAGTTCACATTATAGGTGTAAGCGTTTACTAATATAGGCTAATTATTCCTGTTATGCTATGCATGTAATAAATATATGGGAGGTAATCATTATGACAAGTCCAGTACACGTAACATCAGAAATCGGAACTCTTAAAACAGTTTTGTTAAAGAGACCCGGTAAAGAAGTTGAAAACTTAACACCAGATATCATGGGTCGTCTTTTATTTGACGATATTCCATACTTACCTGAAATTCAAAGAGAACATGATTTTTTCGCAAAAACATTGCAAGACAATGGCGTTGAAACAATTTATCTTGAAACATTGGCTGCAGAAGCTTTAGATGCAGGAAATGTAAAAGAAGAATTCTTGGAAAAAATGTTAGATGAATCAGGTTTAGTTTCTAGCACACTCCATGCTGCATTGAAAGAATATTTACTTTCAATGGAAACACAAGATATGGTTGATAAAATTATGGCTGGCGTTAGAACAAATGAAATCGATTACAAGTCAAATGCTTTAGTTGATTTAAGTTCTTCTGAAGACTATCCATTCTTTATGGATCCAATGCCTAACCTTTACTTTACACGTGACCCAGCAGCATCAATGGGTGATGGTTTAACAATTAACCGTATGACATTCGCTGCACGTCGTCGCGAATCATTATTTATGGAATACATTATGGAATACCATCCACGTTTTGCTAATAAAGGCGTAAACGTATGGCGTAGTCGTAACCATCTCGACCGTATGGAAGGTGGAGACGAATTAATTTTAAACGACCACGTTCTTGCAATTGGTATTTCGCAACGTACTTCAGCTCGTTCAATCGAAGAATTAGCACAAGTATTATTTGCAAAACACAGTGGCTTTGATAAGATTCTAGCAATTAAAATCCCTAATAACCGTGCAATGATGCATTTGGATACAGTGTTCACAATGATTGATTACGATAAATTTACAATTCATCCAGGAATCCAAGATAATGGCGGAAACGTTGATACATTTATCTTAGAACCAGGTAAAGATAACCACATTAACATTTCACATCGTACAGACTTACAAAATGTCTTACGTGAAGTCTTAAAAGTACCAGAACTTATCTTAATTCCAGTTGGTAACGGCGATGCAGTAGTTGCACCTCGTGAACAATGGAATGATGGTTCAAATACATTGGCAATCGCTCCTAATACAGTTGTAACTTATAATCGTAACTACGTTTCAAATGAAGTCCTAAGAAGTTATGGAATTAAAGTTATTGAAGTTATTTCAGCCGAATTATCACGAGGTCGTGGTGGTCCACGTTGTATGAGTATGCCTATCGTTCGTGAAGACTTAAAAAAATAAAATTTAAAAAAGGTGGAAATTAATATGTCAAACACAGTCTTTCAAGGTCGCAGTCTTTTAGCAGAAAAAGATTTTACTCCAGAAGAATTAGAATATTTAATCGATTTCTCAATTCATTTAAAAGATTTGAAAAAACGTGGAATCCCTCATAAATATCTTCAAGGTAAGAATATTGCCTTACTTTTTGAAAAAAATTCAACAAGAACACGTGCTGCTTTCACAACAGCATCAGTTGATTTAGGTGCTCATCCTGAATTTCTTGGAAAAAATGATATTCAATTAGGTAAAAAAGAATCAGTTGAAGATACAGCTAAAGTATTAGGTAGTATGTTCGACGGTATTGAATTCCGTGGATTCAGCCAAGATGTTGTTGAAGGATTAGCTAAATTCTCAGGCGTTCCTGTATGGAATGGTTTAACTGATGAATGGCATCCAACACAAATGATTGCTGATTTTATGACTGTTAAAGAAAACTTTGGCAAATTAAAAGGCATCACATTAACATACGTTGGGGATGGCCGTAACAATATGGCTAACAGCCTTTTGGTAACTGGATCAATGTTAGGTGTAAATATTCATATCGTTGCACCTGACTCATTACAACCAACTGAAGAAGTTCAAAAATTTGCTGCTGAATTTGCTAAAAAATCAGGAAGCAAGAACATGATTACTTCAGACGTTGATAAAGGGGTTAAAGGTTCAGATATTCTTTACACAGATGTTTGGGTATCAATGGGTGAAGAAGATAAATTCGAAGAACGTATTAACACATTGAAACCATACCAATTAAACATGGACATGGTTAAAAAGACTGGTAATGAAAATATGATCATCATGCATTGTTTACCAGCATTCCATGGCATTGAAACTGAATATGGTAAAGAAATGTTCGAAAAATATGGTGTTAAAGAAATGGAAATTACTGACGAAGCATTCCGTAGTAAATATGCGCGTCAATTTGAAGAAGCAGAAAACAGAATGCATTCAATCAAAGCAATTATGGCTGCAACTGCAGGAAACTTATTCATTCCACGCGTTTAATAACATTATGATAGTTTGTTTTTAACGGTGAAAGTAACTTAACAGGGAAGTGTCTCTGCAAAAAAATAGGCTGTCATTAGGGGGACTAATCTGGAGCAAGACTTTAGATTAGGTCCCTTTTTATTTTTAATAAAGAAAGTAGGCAGTTAAATTATGGACGAAAAACATACAGTTAAAAAAATTAGTTTAATGGCGCTAGTCGCGTTAGTTATTAGTTCTTCTATTGGTGGTGGGGTCTTCGGACTAACCTCTGATTTAGCCAATGCATCTTCACCCGGTCCTGCTCTAATTGGTTGGGTAATTGTCGGAATTGGTATTTTGATGTTATCTCTTTCATTGAATAACTTATTAAATAAAGAACCAGATTTAGAAGGTATTTTTACTTATGCAGAAAAAGGATTTGGACCATTCGCTGGATTCATCAGTGGTTGGGGTTACTGGTTATCTGCTTGGTTAGGAAACGTTGCATTCGCTACAATCTTGATGAGTGCGGTTGGTTACTTTTTCCCTATCTTTAAATCAGGACAAAATCTACCTTCAATTTTAATTGCAAGTATCCTTTGCTGGGGATTAACATACTTTGTTAATCGCGGTATTGAAGGTGCAGCAGCAATCAATGCGATTGTTACGGTCTGCAAATTAATTCCAATTTTTGTATTTATTGTTGTTGCTATATTCTTATTCAAGATCGATATTTTTACAGCTAACTTCTGGGGCACAATGAGTCATAACTTCGTTGTTGGCGATGTCGCTTCACAAATTAAAAAATGTATGATGGTTATGATGTGGGTCTTTGTAGGTATCGAAGGGGCATCAATGTTGTCTTCTCGTGCAGAAAAGAAATCTGATGCAGGTAAGGCTACAATCATTGGCTTAATTAGTTTATTAGTCGTTTACGTTTTAGCTTCAATGTTACCATACGGTATTTTGACACAAGCACAATTAGCTTCAATTCATCAACCAGCAATGTTATATATTGCTGTTGAAATGGTTGGACCAGTTGGTGGTTACGTTATCGGTATTGGCTTAATTGTTTCAATTTTGGGTGCATGGTTATCATGGACAATGCTTCCAGCAGAAACAATGTTATTAATGGCCAAAAGTAAATTATTACCCGGTTACTTTGGTAAAGTTAATGATAAAAAAGCACCAACTTTTGCTTTAATCGTAACAGGCGGATTAGTACAATTATTCCTTTTCACGCTTTTATTCACAGATAAGGCTTATAATTTTGCTTATTCACTATGTACAGCTTCAATTATTGTTTGTTATATCTTAGTTGCGATGTATCAAGTTAAATACTCAATTCAACATATTGATGAAAAAGGCAATAAAGCACAATTAGTATATGGTTTAATTGCGCTATTATTCCAAGTTGCCGGGATTATTATGGCCGGTATCAGTTATTTATTACTCTGTTTAATCGCTTACATTCCAGGGATTTACTTCTATGGGAAAGCAAGAGTAGCACAAGGTGAAAAATTCTTATCAAAAGGCGAAATAGGTATAACCCTGGTTATAATTATTGGTGCTTGCATTGGTATTTGGTTAATTGCTTCAGGAAAAATGGTTGTTTAATAAATAAAAAAATGAGGAGTCGATTAATATGTCAAGAAAAATTGTTATTGCTTTAGGTGGAAATGCTATTTTATCAAAGGATGCTAGTGCTGAGGCACAACAAAAAGCATTGCGAGAAACAGCTGAATATCTTGTTAAATTTGTTGAAAAAGGGGATAAATTAATTATCTCTCATGGTAATGGTCCACAAGTTGGGAACTTATTACTTCAACAAGCAGCTGCAGTTTCTGAAAAGAACCCAGCCTTACCATTAGATACTTGTGTTGCAATGACACAAGGAAGTATTGGTTATTGGATGCAAAATGCATTGGATAATGCATTGGTTGAAAAAGGAATCAATAAAGAAGTTGCAACTATTGTGACACAAGTTATCGTTGATCAAAATGATGCTGCATTTAGTAACCCAACTAAACCAGTTGGTCCATTCTATTCAGAAACAGCTGCTAAAGCAGAAATGGCTGCACATGAAGAGATGACATTTGTTGAAGATGCTGGTCGTGGATGGCGTCGTGTTGTTCCTTCACCACGTCCAACTGGGATTAAAGAATACAAAACAATCGATCAATTAACAGAAAATGGTGTTATTTCAATTTCTGTTGGTGGCGGTGGTGTTCCTGTTGTTGAAGAAAACGGTAAATTACATGGCGTAGAAGCTGTTATTGATAAAGATTTCGCTTCAGAAAAATTAGCTGAATTGGTAGATGCTGATTTACTTATTATTTTGACGAGTGTTGATAATGTTTATGTTAACTTCAATAAACCTAATCAAGAAAAATTAGAACAGGTAACTGTTTCTGAATTAAAAGAATATATCAAAGAAGATCAATTCGCTAAAGGTAGTATGTTACCTAAGATTGAAGCTGCGATTGAATTCGTTGAAGCAAGTAAAAAGGGTCGCGCAATTGTGACATCTTTAGAAAACATCAGTCAATTATTAGATAATGATGCTGGGACAGTTATCGTAAAAGGTTAATAAAAAGCGATAGTTAAGCTGAACTAGCTAACAAAGTTGTAAGGTAAATTGTGGCCAAGGAATATCCATGTTAAAATGATAAAGGAGAGAGTTTAGGGAGTTAGTAATTAGTGGAGGGGATCAAACAATGCAAAAAATTAAAGCAGTACCCCAATATATGCAGTATTTAAGAAAATTATCAGATTTTGAAGCACTTACTGATGAAGAAGCCAATTTACTAATGAACAACATGAGTATCAAATCGTTCCAAAAAGGTCAGGTTCTTTTTGACGAAAATGATCAACGTACACGTTTTTATTTTTTAATAGAAGGCGTAATACGGGTTGAACGATTTGATATTGATGGCGACTTTGGATTTTATTCATATATCAAAAATGACTTAGGATTTCCGTATCGAGGCTTACTAAGTGATAAAAATTACCCTTATTTAGCGAGAGCCATGACGGATATACAAATCGTCTATTTCCCAATGGCCTTAGTTGAACGGATATTGAAGCAAAATATTCTGATGGCTACTCGATCAATAAGGGAGATGTCAACAATTCTAAGCGCTACAGAGAATCAAGTGCAAAGAATGGTAACGTCTAGTGCTCATGATCGAATTGTACAAGCTATCAATATTTTAGCAGAACAATTAGGTGCTGATTTCACAGAAAAGCATGTCGTTATTCCTTATCGTGTCACGATTAAAGAGCTAGCGTTAGTTAGCGGGACTACTCGTGAAACAGCCGGACATGTGATTAAGTGCTTGGCTAAAAATAAGGAAATCATTTTTGAACGGCAGCAATTAACATTGTTGGAAGGTTGGTTTGCTGATCAGAGTTTTGACCGGCAAGAACGCATCTTTAAATTATAATCTGAATAAAAAAATGATCATATGACTTTGGCATATTATGGCCAGGTCATATGATTATTTTTTTAAAATAAAATTGTAATTAAACCGATTGCTAATACTACTTGAACAAGCATAATACCACCAGCATAAAGTAATAAACGCTTGCCTTGACTAAATAGTGATTTTAAATTTAACCGAAGGCCAATAGCAGCTAAGGCGATTATTTCACACCATGTACTTAGAAAATGTGCAGTTTCACCAATTCGTGAAGGTAAAAAATGTAAACTATTAAGGACACAAAGTGTTAAAAATCCAATAACATACCAAGGAACTAAAGTTGATTTTTTTGTTGTTACTTGTGACGCTTTTTGGGTAGGTTGATTCTTGCTGTGTAAATAGCTAAAAATAGTAATAACAAATACTAAACAAATAATTCTTAATATTTTGAACAATGTAGCAGTTACGATGACATCCTGATTTAGCATAGTTGCACTTGCAACTACTTGCCCAACAGATTGCACAGTTCCACCAATTAAGACACCTCTGAAAACATTGTTACCACCCCAGAGGAGGGTTCCAATAATAGGTAATGTTAACATTAAAATGGTTCCCATTAGATTAACTAACGTAATTGAAATTCCAGTTTCTTCATTATCAGCATCAATAACTGGGGCAATTGCACCAATGGCTGATGAACCACAGACAGCATTTCCACCGGCCATTAATAAGTAAGTACCTTCACCAAAGGCTAATTTTTTACCTAGCCAAATTGCAAAAATAATTGTGATACTCATTTGAAGAAAAGTAAAAAGTAAGCCATTTAAACCAATTTCTTTAATACTTTGAAATGTGATAGTCGCACCTAACAAAAGAACTGAGTATTCTAATAAACGTTTCTCAGAAAATTTAGTTCCGGCCGTTAGTGTGGGTTGATGTAGAACAGTATTACCTAAAATGATTCCAATGAATAAAGCAATAGTTGCACCACCTAACATGGGCAACCAAAGTTTAGCAATAAAATAGCTGGCAAGCCCAATTAGTAAGGCAACGATAAATCCTGGTAGTAAGTTAGTTATTTTTTTCAATATGATCATCCTCTCTAAACAATACTTTAACTATAGCTGATTTCTTTTAATTAATAAAATAAATCTTTATAATAAGTACTATTAATAAAACGAATGGAAGTGGTTAATATTTTTAAAAATTTAGAAATTTTTAAATCAGTTTATGAAACAAGGAACTTTACTACTAGTGCGCAACTACTATTTTTATCACAACCAACGATTTCAGTTCAAATTAAGCAATTGGAAGAAACATTAGGTGTTATGTTATTTGAAAGAAATGGCCGACAACAAATTGTACCTACCGAGAGTGGAACGCTACTTTACCAGCAAACACAGCAATTACTAGATTTATGGCAGCAAGATTTATTTGCCTTAAAACATCAAAAAACTGATCAGAAAATTGCCTGTAAAATAGCTGCCTCACACACCACTGCAGCATACTTACTACCTGACCTGTTACGCAAAAATAAGGAATCTCTAAAACGATTAGAATTAGAAGTTAGCGTTCTTAATTCATCACAAATTATGGAACAATTAAAGCAACATAAGTTAGATTTTGGATTTATTGAAAAACCGTTGACTGAGAAGAATATTAAACGTTACTCGTTGACGACTGATCAATTAGTTTGGGCTGGTAATGAGGATGAGCCGTGGTTACTTAGAGAACATGGATCAGGTGTTTATCATTATTCAATTAACTACTTAAAAGCAAATAATTTAACGTTAGAGCACTTCATGACGATTAAAAGTAATTCATTAATTATTCAATTGCTCAGACAAGGTATAGGGCAATCAATTGTTTCACAGACTGCACTGACTGATTACCCAGAGATACCAGTCAAAGTACTATCAAAACAGTATCAGCGTGAATTCTACCTTGTTGGAAGAAACGAACTACCAAAGCCAATTCAAGAATTTGTAACTTGTTTAATAAATGAATCTTCTAAAGTATAGATTAAGGTTATCAGACTTAAGTATAAAATAATTAGGTTAAATAAATTGCTTACTTTTAGTAAGTGTGATAATTTAAGTTTATTAAATAAATTGGGGGTATCAATCATGAACACTAAATTATTAGGATTACATCATATTACAGCTATTACTTCAAGTTCACCAAAAATGTTTCATTTTATGACAGAAATATTAGGATTACATTTAATTAAAAAAACAGTAAATCAAGATGATGTTAGAACCTATCATCTATACTTTACGGATGATATGGGATCGGCAGGAACCGATATTACCTTTTTTGATTTTCCGGGTTTATTTCAAGGCACAAAAGGAAAAAATGGTATTTCGAGAATTGGATTTAGAGTTCCTAGCGATGATGCCCTAGATTTTTGGGCAGAACGATTTGACGATTATGATATTAAACATGATGAAATTGAAATGAATTTTGGCAGTAAAACAATGAATTTTTATGATTTTGATCATGAGCAATATCAATTAATTTCTGACGAACGTAATCATGGTGTGGAAGCTGGGACACCTTAATTATATAGTCCGGTTCCCAAGATGTTCGCAATTAATGGGTTAGGAACAACAATTATTACAGTGGATTATCCAGAACGTATGGATATTGTGTTAAGACAATTATTGGGATTTGATAAAATTGCCACAGAAAATCAACGTACATTATATGAATTGAACGATGGTGGACATGGCGCACAAATTATTATCGAAGAAGACCAAGATTTACCGAATGAGATTCAAGCATATGGAACAGTTCATCATATTGCTTTCAGGACAGAAGATGAAGAGTCATTAAACTATTGGATTGAACAAATACAAAGAGTTGGTATTCGTGATTCAGGTTTTGTTGACCGATTCTATTTTAAATCAGAGTATTTCCGTCCTGGTGAAGGTGTATTATTTGAAATTGCAACGGATGGTCCTGGATTCTTGCAAGATGAAACATATGAAGAAGCTGGTATTCACCTAGAGTTACCACCATTTTTAGAAGACCAACGTGCAGATATTGAAGCTCACTTAGTTAATTTCAATTCAGACAAGAAGTTATAGATATGGCAGAAGCAATTACATCTTATAAAGCTGGTAGGGTTGGCAATGCGACAATCTTAATGTTGCATGGAACTGGTGGAACGGAATCAGATTTACTATCAATTGCAGATTTTTTGGCTCCAGATAGTCCTAAAATTGGCATTCGTGGACGGTTAATAGAGAATGGTTTAACACGCTATTTTGCACATTTACCGGATGGTGATTTCGATTTAAATAGTTTATCTGTAGAGACAAATTGGTTAATGACTGTAATTAATGAGTTAGCTGTGAAGTACGCTTTTGATCCAGAAAAATTAATTGTCCTAGGTTATTCTAATGGGGCTAACGTTGCCTTCCATTCATTATTAACGGAACAGGCACTATTTAAAACAGCTGTTTTACTACATCCTATGGTGTTATCGGAAAATATTAAAGCGACTGTCGACTTAAGTGATATTAAAATTTGGGGTTCATATGGATTTTTAGATCCAATTGTTTCAAAATCAAATTTTGATGAACTAAAGAAGTTTTGTCGAGAATTTAATATTGAATTTACCAGTTTTGAGGCTGAACAATCACATCAAATTTCAGAATTAGAATTACGGAATGCTAAACAATGGTTAGATAAGACCAATAGATTAAAAATTGAGGAATAATATAAGATGATTTCATTTAATAGTAACGAATTATCGGCTAAAAATCAGTACAAATTAATGTCTGGTACATTAATTCCGAGACCCATAGCATGGGTTACTACTGTAAATGAGACGGGACTAATTAATTTAGCTCCGTTTAGTTTTTTTAGTGTTGTATCGGATACGTTGCCATTAATGTCGATATCAATTAATCGACGTAGAAATGGTGAAATGAAACACACCGCGGCTAATTTAGTTAGTTCGAAACAGGCTGTGGTCCAATTACCAACACGTGAATTAATGGAATTTGTTAATCAGAGCGCTGCTAGTTTTGGACTAGACGAGAGTGAAGTTTCCGAATTGAAATTAACAACGGTTCCTAGTAATAAGGTATTGGTGCCAGGGATTGATGGTGTTAAAGCGAGGTTTGAAGTTATATTGAACCAGTATGTTCCTATTATGGATGATGGTAAGATTATTACGGATTTATTTATTCTTGAAGTGGTTTGTTTTCACATAGAAGATGATGTTTTGGATAAAGAAAAAATGTATATTAATGCTAAAAAATTAGATCCAGTGGCGAGGCTGGCTGGACCAGAATACGCTAACTTAGGAGAGCAATATAAATTAATTCGACCAAAATAGTTAATATCAAATTAGTAATTCTTTGATTAGCCATTGTTGTATGGATTGAATAATTATATAGCCGTTATTGACATATAGTAAGTGTTATTGATGACAGTATTTATTATTAAGGGCTACACTACAAGTATAAATAGTATAGGGGGATACAATTATGGGATATCAAGCAAGTCAAGAAGAACATTCGATTGAAATCACCAATGTTCAATCATTAGAAAAATTAGTGGAAGCACGTATGGAAAAGGGTGCATTTGGGTATATTGCTGGTGGAGCTGAGGATGAATGGACGTTACGCGAAAATACAAGTGCATTTAATCATAAGCAAATTTCACCTCGAGTTTTACAAAATATCGAAAATCCGGATTTATCAACAACATTTATGGGTATTGATTTACAAATGCCAATGATAGCAGCTCCAGTTGCGGCACAGGGGCTAGCCCATGAACAAGGTGAAATTGATACTGCTAAGGGGATGGCCGCAGTTGGTTCAATTATGTCGCTTAGTACGTATTCAAATAAAACGATTTCAGAAACATATAATGGAGGAACTGGTGGACCTCAATTTTTCCAATTGTATATGAGTAAAGATGATAAATTTAATCATTTTTTATTAGATCAAGCCAAAGAAGTGGGGATGAAGGCTATCATATTAACAGCTGATTCAACACTAGGTGGTAATCGTGAAGCTGATAGTATTAATAAATTTATCTTCCCTCAACCAATGGCTAATTTAGCTGAATATGGTGAAGGTGAAGGACAAGGAATCGCAGCTATTTATGCTAATGCTAAACAAACATTGAGTTTAGCAGATATTAAGAGTATTTCTGATTATACTGACTTACCCGTTTTCGTTAAAGGTATTCAATCACCATTGGATGTTGATGCTATTATTGAAGCTGGAGCTAAAGGTATTTGGGTTTCAAATCATGGCGGTCGGCAACTAGATGGCGGACCTGCATCGTTTGATGTTCTTGAGTTAATTGCTAAGAAGGTCAATAAACGAGTGCCAATTGTCTTTGATAGTGGCGTTCGTCGTGGTTCACATATATTTAAAGCGCTTGCTAGTGGGGCGGATGTCGTTGCCATTGGCCGTCCAATGGTTTATGGGCTTCATTTGGGTGGTGCGAAAGGCGTTCAATCAGTCTTTGAACATTTAGCTAAGGAATTAACAATTGATATGCAATTAGCTGGAACAAAAACGGTTGATGATATAAAAAAAACGGAACTTATTTAAAGAAAACAATAAGGGGATACAATTATGCTAGTTATTAATTACATTCATGGAGAAGAATTACAAGCAACTTACAAAACAGCTGCTGCTTTTGTTGCGATGATGGAATTAGAAGTACCCGAATTTGAAGATTATTATGAAATTACTAAAGTGACAGAAGCTGGTAAAGAAATCGAATTATCGGATAAAACAATGGGCGGTTTATTTAACTTATTATTAGCACGAGGATAATTTTTATTGATGAAAACGGTTCATTGTTAACTATTGTTAAATAGTAACAATGATGTTAGGCATTTAAATAGTATTTAAGATACTAAAGTATGACCCAATTATATTTCTATTGGGTCATACTTTTTAATTTATAAGAAATACGTTTGTTATTGAACTAGCAAACATAATAAGTCGTTAGTTAATAAGTTCTTTCATATTATTAACTGTTTGGTGCTTCAATTTGTGAGAGAAAAAAATACAGTACTAGAAATATAAAAATAATATCTGTTACTGTATTTAAATCCGATTTAAAAGATTTATAGCATAGAGTATTTTTGTTTCACGTGAAACATTGGATCAATTAAAAAATTGATAAATCAACATACTTATTTTGTAAAACCTTAAAATCGTAGGTTGCTAAATTTTGGATATCTTCTAAACCATCAAACATTGCTGTATAACTTCCAGCAAGCATTAGATTTAAGGGAATACCTTTATTTTGGCGAACTAAAATAACAGGTTTGCGATTGGCATGAGCATAACCACATTCCCAAACAGTACCTGAGTCAGCTTCATCATTGTTTTCTTCCAATTGATAATCAAGAACTGCAACAACGATATCTGCTTGATCAATTTGGCGAATATCATTTTGGAAGGTAGCTGTTTGCCATTCAAATGTGCCGAAGTCCGCATCTGGATATTGAACGTTTCCTGGAAGATGAATTGCATCTGCGTTAATTGTTGGATTTTTACTTAGGAGATCGGCTACCAAATCTAATCGTTCTTTTTGTTCTGGAGTGAAAAAGGGTCCTGCAAGATAAACGCGTTTTTTTGTCATTGTAAACTCCTTTTATATTAATAATGTAAGTATACTAATAATTAAAAAATAAATCAATTAATAATTCGGCTATTAATCTTTTAATGATAAATAAACATAATATTCCATAAACATGATAACAAAAAACGAACTATACATTTGTATTTATTATAGTTATTCGCTTATAATGACGTTACATTTTAGAGAAATAACAGAAATAAAGGTTGGTTATGTCATTTTCAGTAAAATAAAGGTAATTATTCAATAAAAAAGTAAACGCTTTCTTGAATATCTAATTAAAATGGACTAGTATTAATAAGAATGGACAAATACAGTAAGCGGAGGAGATAAATATGCAAGTTAAAACAAAGGATTTTGGAAATGACTATGATTTAATAACGATTATAAATGATAATGGGTTTGAATTATCACTCACAGATTTAGGGGCTAGAATTGTTAGCCTCAAGGTACCCACAAGTACTGGAAAACGAGAAATTGTTCTTGGATTTGATTCAGCAAATGAATACTTAGAAAAAGATAGTTTTATTGGCGCTTCAATTGGTCGTGTTGCTGGACGTATTAAAGATGGTAAATTCAACATTAATGATCAAAGCTACCAAGTGCAAATTAACGAAGGTACAAATACATTGCATGGTGGTACGCCAGGATTTGATACTAAAAAGTGGACGTATAAAATAAGTGAAAACGAAAATGAAATAGCTGTTATTTTTCATTTAGATAGCCCAGAAGGCGAACATGGTTTCCCTGGAAACATGGCAATTGATGTAAAATATCTATTAAATAATGATAACATTTGGCATCTTGAAACGACTGCTAAAACGGATAAAGATACACTATATAATCCAACAAATCATGTTTACTTTAATGTTATGGGTGACGTCACAGAAACAATAGATGACAATTTATTACAAGTAGATAGCGATAAGTTTGCACCATTAGAACCCGATTCAATTCCAACAGGTAAAAAGATGTCTGTTGATGGAACGCCTTACGATTTCCGTCAAGCTAAGACATTACATGACGTTTTCACAAGTGATTTTGCTCAAAAAAATCAAGTTAATGGTATCGATCATCCCTTTTTCTTGAATAATCCTGCAGTTGGTAAAGAATCAGCAAAATTAGTTAGTCCAGATAAAGAAGTTTCTGTCTCAGTTTCAACTGATGCAACAAGTTTAGTTATCTTCACGGCTAACTTTGGTGAAGTAACGCCAATTATGCATGGTAAAAAATTAGCTAATCATGCAGCAATTACATTTGAAACACAATCAGCACCTGGATCTGAACAATTCCCTGAATTTGGTGATATTGTTTTACGTGTAGGCGATACGTACAAAACAGTTACAGAATTTAAATTAAATTAATTAGTAATCAACTGAGACAGTCATGGTAAAAATAGTGACTGTCTTTTTGTCGTTAACTTACGAGTGTAAGTCATACCATTTTAGTCGAGAAAGATGTAGACTTTAGTCAGGATAAAACGAAGGAGTGTATAAATGATGACAGAAATAAAAAGAGTATTAGTTGTTGGATCGAATGGTCGAATTGGCCAAAAAGTAACAAGTAAATTAGCTGATAAAGGTTACCAAGTCTTGGCGGGTTCAAGACATACAGATAATTTAGATAAAGGTAATATTACTTATGTCTATGTTGATTTGTTAGAAGGTATAGATAAATTAGTCAAGAATATGCAGGCTGTTGATGCCATATTATTTGTTGCTGGTTCTGGCGGCAAAGACTTAATGAAGATTGATCTAGATGGGGCAGTTAAAACGATGGAAGCAGCTGAAATAGCTCATGTTAAGCGTTTTGTAATGTTGAGTTCCGTTTACTCTTTGGATAGAGAAAAAATTGAAGTTTCATCATTAAGAGATTATATGACTGCTAAGTTTTATGCTGATAATTGGCTAATGAAGAATACGCAATTAGAATATACAATTCTTCAGCCAGGCACCTTAGTAGATGAGCCAGGTACTGGTAAAGTAACATTAAATGATGGTCAAGCGGGCTCTAACTCACTTGAAAACGTGGCAGACGTCTTAGTTTCAGTTATCGCACATGATAATACAATCGGAAAAGTAATTACGATGCATGATGGGGATACAGATATCAAAGATGTCCTGTAAATAATTAGAAATTTCGACACAAAAAAAGAGGTTTACTCAGTTAGTTACTTAACGGAGTAAACCTTTTTTATTTAGAATTATTTAGTTGACTCATTTACGATACCGCTATCTTTAGTTGGTGAAATAGCCCAGAGTGAATCGTAATTATATTTCCCTGTCGTATCAAAAATTGAAGTTGTAAAATCTAAAGTTAGTTTTGCATAATAATAAGATTTGTTAATTACAGAACTTGTTGTACCATCACTAAGACTTGATGAGGGTAAATCGAAAATCGTCTTATTAGAAGAGCTGAAATCAATTTCATTAGAAGTTGTTGGCTTTTCTTAAAAAGTAAGCGTACCGCCATTTGAGCTTGTTTGAACTAGGATAATCGAATCTTTTTAATAAGCGGACTTAAAGTATAATTGATAGTAACACTTAAATTCTAGTTAACTTAAAAAAAGGTTATTAATGACTAAAGGCTCTACCTTTAATGGTTATAAAGTGGGGGTAGGTAGGAATCATTCTATTTAAAAATTGATTGTACACTTTCAGTAAATGGTTTGAAAAAATTAAACCTAAAAAAATACTTGTAAATAACATGTAAACGCTATATTAATTGGCGTATATGGACTTAATCATAGAGTTTCTTCTGATAATATTACAGTTGAATCTTATGTAAATTATATGGTACTATTAGGTAAAGGTCAACGTCCCCTTTTCAAGCATTGGCTTAATCAATAAATGGGAGGAATTTATATTATGAAAAAGAATTTATTTTTAATTGCAGCATTAGTACTTGGTTCAACAGCAGTTGTTGGCTCAAGTGTTTCAGCGGATTCAACAGATGGTAAAGGTACAGCTAGTTTAAACATTGAAGCAGGTACTTTTACTCAAACGGGTGCACCATCGTTCAGTTTCACAACAAAACTAAATGAAGCATTAGTTACGACTGGTACAGATATTACATCAACTGGCGCAAAAGATGCTTCTCAAGCTTTAGATGTAGCCGATTACGTAGGTACAGATAGTGGTTGGAATGTTACTGCACAATTAGGTGTGATGGCTGATGCTGAAGTTAAGGTTAGCTCATTAGATCTTGCATCTGCTACAGTTAAAACAGACTCAGATGCTACAGCATCTGCTGCTACTTTAACACCAGCTGGTGCTGCAGCTCCTGTCGCGACAGCTACAACAGGCGCTGGTGCTACAACATTGTCATATGCTGACAATAGTGCAACATTAAAACTTGGTAAAAATACTAAAATTGCAACAACTTCAGCTGATTTAACATGGACTGCAACTCAAGGAAATGCTAGTGCAGCAGCTTTTAACTAAGCTAATTAAAACGTAACAGAAAAAAGACCGCCTAAGGCAGTCTTTTTTTTTAAGGAGAATCGAAATAATGAAATTAAGAAAAATAGTTTTAAGCTTTTTAGCTATCGCGATAGTCACACTTATTACTGTATCGACCAATGTCTATGCAAAGTCTAATAGTGCCGGGTTTACGGTAGCCAAAGTAACGCCTGCTAATCAATATCGAGAGGCAGCACAATTTGATATTAAAATGAACCCTAACTCAACACAGACATTGGCATTGAAAATTAAGAACTTAGAAAACGATACTAAAACGATTGTTGTGAGCCCTAATAGTTCATATACAAATACGAATGGACTAATTGTCTATGATAAGACAAATGTAAAAAAGCCAGCGACTGCTAAGTATCAATTTTCAGAACTTGTCTCAAAAAAACAAGATGTTGTGGTTGGACCTAAAAAAACAGCAACAGTTACGTTTACAGTGAAAACACCCGCTACGTCATTTTCCGGTATTATTTTAGGTGGCTTTAACGTACAAGAAAAAGTTATTAAGGAAAAGAATAAAGGAAAAGGTATTTCAATTACTAATCGATTTGCGTACGTTGTTCAAGCAGTCATTAGAGAATCTGAAACGGTCGATAATCCTAATCCCAAAATGACAATTGGCGATTCTAAAGTGGTATTGAACGCATTTAATAAAGTTTCACTACAAACAAATATGCAAAATGATGTACCCATTGTGATTGGACCAACAACAATTAAAGCAACTATTACAGAAGATAGTAGTAGTACTGTTTTATATGACAAAACAATTAAGGACGTTGATTTTGCACCCAACGCTAAATTTAGCTATGCATTAGACTTAACTAAAGCCAAGTTAATCGCTGGTAAATATGATGTCCATTATACCGTTACCGGAAATAATAAATCTTGGAAAGCAACGAATTCATTTACAATTACTAAAGCCAATATTAAACAGATTAAATCAGATAATAAGGCAGCAGAGCCTCATATATCTTGGTTATTGTGGTTAATTATTGGTATTATTGCTTTATTAATTTTATTAGTTTTATTCTTACTTTTTATTATTTTAAAAAGAAGAAAAAAAGATAAGGAAGAATCACTAGAAAATAAGTAATCAAAATGAATGGTAATCAAAAAGACGTCTAATTTTTATTAGGCGTCTTTTTGTCGATTAGATTTCTTATTCTTTTGATGAATCTACAACGATACTTGGTGATGATAATGACCAAGTTGCGTTATCTTGAAATTTACCAGGATGAGTAATTTTTTTAGTTTTTAGACTTAATGATAATTGTGCAGAATAGTAGTTTTTACTAATAACTGATGTTGTATCAGAATCAAAAATAGTTGAGTTTAAACTTAAAAGAGTATCTTTAGATGTAATTGTTTTAATATCTGAGGCATTCCCATAAGTGATTGTGGAATTACCAAGCATACTCGTTTGCAATTTTTCAAACCAACCAAGTTGATCGGGAATAAAGAAAGGATCACTTAGATTATCTTTATCACTTGTGCTAACAACTAAATTCCAGTTAAGTCCAAAAGGATTATCGACAGTTAACAAACCAGTTGCAGTTACTGTAGGTGTTTTTTCAGAAGTTCCTGCTGTAAAATTACCAAAATCAAATACTTTTGGATAGGATACTAAAAGATCTCCTGCAACGTGTAAATTATATGAAATAGGCGTGTAATCCGGATTTAATTTTGCGAGATTTGCAGCAGAAATTGTATCATTCGTTTTACCGCTTAAGATATCATTAATTGTGTGATTACTATAACTGGAATAGGTACCCGAATCGTGAGTTGATGTGACTAAATATGAAATTCTATTCTTATGGAAAAGATGATAACCAATCAATTCATTGTCATCAATTAATTTAGAATATGTAGTCCCATCAGTATAAGCAGATTCGTCATATTTATATTTACTATGGTCCGTACTGTATTGTTTTGCAAGATCGTCCGCATCTTTTGCAGTGATTTCTAGTTTAGAATTTGTAAGTTCAGTTGTTCCATTTTCTGAATATTTTTCCCAAGGACCATTATTGAAACTGTACCATAAGTAATATTTTTCAGTTTTATCGGTTGTTGATTTCGTATCTATATTGACTGTAGTATCAAGTGATTTTTTAGTTGTTTGAACGGTATTTTCAGGTAATTCATCAGTGATATTGTTTAATGAATAGTGAAAATCGTAAGGGTCTATTTGTGGAATATAATGAGTCGTACCAGATCCAGTATCTGTAGAAGTATAACCCGGTAACGAAATAGACTTAATAGTAGGATGAGATGAGTTACTTGAATCAGGATCTTTTAAAAATTCTTGTATAGCGTCATCTCCAAAATCATCAGACGCATCAAAAATACTTTGATAGGCAAGGTCACTAGGAACGTTTAAATTACCAATAATATTTTGTCCAGTAACAATACTCCCATATAAGAGACCATCGCTACTTGAATCAACGTCGACATCAGCACTAGGTGCTAATACTGAACCATATAAAGGACTCTTCCAACTTCCGACAAAAATCTTACCATTTTCAGTATTAAAATTATTACTAATATGTGAAGACGTATTGTAGACAGATTTCACTTTTTTAGAGTTTTTATCAGTTGTATCGATTGCAACGGGTTCATCGGATAGAAGATTTTTAGCGGTGGTATCTGAACCATTACTATTTTGTCCGGAAAATAGCGTTCCATCACTATTACCAGCTAACTTGTAATCTATCGAAGATCCGTCAGATTTAGGTGGATACGCATTGAAAGTCATCCAGCTACCTTGATTGAAATTAAAACTGATACCAGCATCATTATTAGAAAAATGCTTATAATTTAACATGAAAAATGGCATTTTCATTGTGTTAATATCAAAATTGACTAAATTAATTTTGATACCAATAGCATCTTCAAATGAAGGAATAGAGCCATCAATATCTGCAAAGACAACGCCTTGATCTGTTGAAGCAGTATTCATATCAACGGTTAATTGAATAACCGTTTTACCAGGTGCATATTTTTCAGCATCAATTGATTTATCTGTATTTAAATCAACACGTTTGATAGCATTATTAGATTTAGTAGTAGAACCTGTTGCTTTAGAGTTTGAGAAATTTGTTGAAGTGAAACTAGCGTAATAATCACTGACATCAGTAATATTTTGAGTAGCATCAGCAAATGATGAAATATCATTGCTTGACATAACAGGAAAATCAGAAAGTTTATCAATAGTATCTTTTTTTGCATTAAATTGCTTGATAGCATCAGCGTAACCGGCATTACTTGAAGGTATGGACCAACCAGCAATGGCTTTTGCGATTTCATCATCAGGGGGAGAATTCTGTAGATAGTATGATAAATCTTTGACTTTATCATTAGATTTTGAAAAAACAAAGCTATTTTTATTACCATACCACTGAATCATATCAGCCCCGGTAATATTTTCTGAAATCATTGTAGGATTAACCTTTGCATAATCAGCATCAGTTAAATTAGCAGTTGAATCATGAGCATAATTTTGTAAGTATTTTATAGAAGAACCTCCGGCGGTACCTGAGGAAGTAAATGTTTTGGCAAAAAATTAACCTTGTAGGGAGTCAATATCATTAGAATTAAACGTGATTGTACCACCAGCGAAACCAGTGACATTCGTGGCAGCCCCCATTGGATAACCTACAGGAGGCGTGTATGATGTAGCAGCTTGTGTAGTATAAATTGGTAACGTTAAAAAGAACAAGCTGAAACAAAGGATGATAATCGATTGATAGGTAGTAGATGAGTTAATATATTTGTTTTTTAGCAAAATAAGACTTCCTTTCAAAATAATTAAAAAATTAACTATTTGATTATATATATATTATAGCCTTGCTAGTATAGGATGTGTAGAGATATTGTCGAAGTATTTGGACAAATATAGCTTATAATTTGGATATACGATTAATAATAAAGAAAATGCGCTATTTTTGACTTTTTATTTAATAAAATCCAGTGATGTTTGTAAGTGTCACTATAGATTAAGCCTTTTCAATTTGGTATACTCAATGAGAAACGTTTTATAAAAAGGGAGATAATAAATTATGATTGAAGCAATTAACTTAAAAGCCGGAATGACTTTTGAACAAGGCGGTAAATTAATTAAAGTTTTAGAAGCAAGTCATCATAAACCGGGTAAAGGTAACACAGTTATGCGTATGAAATTACGTGACGTTCGTACTGGATCAACTGTTGAAACAACAATGCGTCCAGAAGTTAAGGTTGAACAAGCTAATATTGAAACAAAACCAGTTCAATTCTTGTACAACCAGGATACAATGGCTATTTTTATGGATTTGGAAACATATGAACAATATGAAATTCCAAGAGAAATTATCGAACATGAAGCAAAATTCTTATTGGAAAATATGGAAGTTAAAATCCAATTTTACGGTACAGAAGTTATTGGCTTAACATTACCAACTGTTGTAACATTACGTGTTACTGAAACACAGCCTTCAATCAAAGGCGCTACAGCAACTGGTTCAGGTAAACCAGCAACAATGGAAACAGGACTTGTTGTTAATGTTCCTGATTTCATCGCAGCAGATGATGTTCTTGAAATTAATACACAAGAAGGTACATACCTTAAACGTGCACCTAAATAAGATTGAAAAGGTAGTCTCTTGAGACTGCCTTTTTTTAATCATTTAAAATGAGGAGATTACTATGGGAATTAAACTAGTTGCAATAGATATTGATGATACGTTACTAAATCCAGAGGGTAGATTAGCAAAAGAAACAATTGATGCCGTCAAAAAAGTGACACAAAAGGGAATTAAGGTTGTCCTTTGTACGGGACGACCTTTAGCTGGTGTGGTTGGATTTCTTGAACAATTAGGGATTAGTGGGGATGACCAATATGTCATTACCTACAACGGTGCAATTATTGAAACAGTAAGTGGAAAACGTCTAGCGCAACATACGTTAACCTTTGATGAGTATATAGCTGCAGATAAATTAAGTTATGAATTAAATGTTCATTATAATATTTTAGATGATGAGAGCCGAATTTATACATCTAATAAAGATGTTGGTCGTGTGACCGTTATTCAAGCAGCTGAAAATAATGAAGGATTATTTGTACGAAATCCAGAGGAAATGTCACGGGACTTAACCGTTTCTAAAATTATGTTTGTGGATGAACCTGAAGTTTTAGACGCACAGATGATTAATATTCAAAAAATATTTGATGATAGTTATTATGTTGTACGTAGTTTGCCAGAATTTTTAGAAGTTTTGAATAAAAAAGCTAATAAAGGAAATGCATTAACAGATTTAATTGCAGAACTGGGATTAAAAGAAGAAGAAGTTATGGCAATGGGAGATCAACATAATGATTTAACGATGTTTGCCGTAGCCGGAACGACTGTTGCGATGGGAAATGCCATTCCTGAATTAAAAGAAGCAGCAACTTATGTAACAGAATCGAACGTTAATCATGGTGTTGCGGTTGCATTAGAACGTTATGTAGGTTAAATAACGATAAAATATAAAAAAGTTTGGAGTCCGCATGAGGTTAGCGAGATTCCAAACTTTTTATTTAGTCTAAAAGATGTTGCTTTGTTAAGTAGTCGTGTGCGACGGTACTTGCTGGGACATTTTTAACATCAACTAGATAATTCATTTTTTGCATATCTGTATCAGAAATTTTTCCGGTTAATTTATTTAAACTTTTTTTGATGGATGGATATTTTTGTGAGATGCCCTTTGCAACAAGTGGGGCGCCTTGATAAGGTGGGAATAAAGACTTGTCATCTTTTAATGTGACCAAATTATATTTGACGAGCTGACTATCAGTTGAATAGGCATCAACTAAATTTACATTACCATTCACAATGGCTTGATAGCGAAGTGCTGGTTCAAAAGATTTAGTGTTAAATGACAAATGATACTTGCTTTGTAACCCTTTGTAACCATCATCACGGTTTAGAAACTCAAGCGTAAAGCCTGCCTTTATTTTTGAAGATACTCGTGATAAATCAGAAATTTTTGATAGATGGTATTTAGTTGCAAAGTCTTTAGTGACAGCGACAGCATAGGTGTTTTGATAAGCCATCGGATTTAAATAATCTAAATCTGATTTAACTTTAATTTCGGTTTTTGCTTGCTGGTAGGCTTTATTTTCATTTGTACTTTTGAGTGGTGATTTTACTAACTCTTCAAGTACCGTACCTGAAAATTCTGGGTAAATATCGATTGAATTAGATTTTAATGCAGAGTATAGAAAACTCGTTTTACCAAAATTTGGTTTTAAAGTAACCTTGATATTGGCGTCGTCTTCTTGAATTAAATCTTTATACATATTAATTAGAATTTCAGGTTCTGCCCCCATTTTACCAGCAATGACTAATTCTTTTTTCTGATGTGTGAAAGTATTGATTGTGGCACCAACAGCAAATAGGAATCCTAAAGTAATTAATATAATGGTAATTGTTTTTATCTTTAAATTCTGCAATTGCCGGATTAAAACACTGAAAACAATAGCTAGAATAATAGAACTCAACGCGCCAATAATAATCAAGCTCATATCATTTCTATCAATTCCCAGCAAAATAAATGTTCCTAACCCGCCAGCACCAATTAAAGCAGCTAGTGTTGCGGTTCCAATAATTAGAACAAGCGCAATACGAATGCCTGAAATAATTAGTGGCATAGCTAAGGGTAATTCAAATCGAATAAGTTTTTGCGCACGTGTCATACCAAATGCAGTTGCGGCTTCTTCTAATGATGGATCAATACCAGTTAAACCTGCATATGTGTTCTGAAAAATGGGCAGTAAAGCATAAACAACTAATGCGATAATTGAAGGTAGTGTTCCAATTCCGACTAGTGGAATTAATAGCCCTAGCAGCGCGAGTGAAGGAATTGTCTGTAAAACACTGGTAATTTGCAACATAATTTCTGCTGCTCTTTTATGCTGTGCTAACCAAATTGCTAAAAAGACGGCAATGATGGTTGCAATCAGCAATGAAATTAATGATATCTGTAGATGTTGAAGAATAGCGGTCCATAAATCAGCACGGTGCATTTTAAAAGTTGTTATTAAATTTGCCATTGGTCATCCACCTCGCTATCAGACATGCTTGCACCATAACGAATTAAGCATTGGGCATCAACTGCACCAATGAGATTCTGGTCGTTATCTTTAACATTTATAATTGTATATTTAGAAAGTAGAGATATGAGTTCTTTAAATGTTGTTTGAGTTGAGGTGACGTGATTATTAGCGAGTTCATCAATTGGAAGACTAAATGATTTTTGAATCATTTCAGCTAAATTAAATTGCGTGTTGGATACGTCTAACCCAAAAAACTCTGAAATAAAATCATTTTTTGGTGCATTTCTAATTTCGTCAGGGGTACCAACTTGAATGAGATTGCCATCATGCATAACACCAACACGAGTTCCGAGGCGAAGAGCTTCAGACATATCATGCGTAATGAAAATAATGGTATTGTGTAGTTCCTCATGTAAATCGATGACGATATCTTGTAATGTTTTTTTTGAGATAGGATCCAGCGCACTAAATGGTTCGTCCATTAAAATTAATTTTGGTTTAGTTGCAATTGCTCGTAAAATACCAATTCGTTGTTGCTCGCCACCGGATAAATCGCTAGGCATTCTCTTACGATATGCTTCAGGCGGTAAACCAACACGTGTTAATAAGGCATCGACACGTTCTCTTTGTTTGTTTTTAGGCCATTTTTGTAATTCTGGTAATAAGCTGATATTTTCAGCAACTGTCATATTAGGAAATAAAGCAATCTGCTGTAAGACATAGCCAATCTGTGAACGTAAAGTATGTAACGGAATCTGATCAATATTTTGATTTTCAAAGTTAATAGTACCCGAGGTGGGCTCAATTAATCGATTAATCATTTTTAAAGTTGTCGTTTTACCACTACCACTAGGGCCAACAAGAACAAAAAGTTCCCCTGTATCAATATGTAAGTTTAAGTCGTTTAATACGGTAACTGTTTTGAATGTTTTGTTTATGTGTTTGAAATCTAACAAAAGCTAACCCTCATTTCTTCTTATTTTATATGTAATATATCTGGAAATGGTAACTATTTCGATGTAACTCTACATGAATGAAAATTATTAAGCAAAGATTTTGTTTTAAAATGTTGGAATTAAATTTTAGTGTAGGAACGGTCTGAATTGATGGATGGAGTAAGCCTTAATATTAAAAATAATATGTAGAAAAGCTTGACTTAGAGTCAACTCTAAGTGTTTTAATAGAAACTATTGAAGGAGGCGATTGAATGACTAATGAGCAACAATATAAAATTGGTGAGTTTGCTAAATTAGTTGGGTTATCAAGTTTTACATTGCGTTACTATGAAAAAGAAGGCTTAATTAAGCCTCACCGTAATTCGGCAGGCTTACGTTATTACACGGAACATGATATTAAATGGGTAGGATTTTTGCTTCATCTTAAAGGGACAGGGATGCGGATTAATGAAATAATTAAATACGTTGAACTACGAGCACAAGGTGATGCAACCATTAAAGAACGACGCGAGATGCTCAGCAAGGTAAAAGAAAATGCACTGTCTGAAATGGTAGAATTACAGCATAATATTGAAATTATTTCTCATAAAATTGATTGGTATGACAGAAAAGTTTCACACAGAACAAATGGAAACGAAGTGTCAGAAGATATTAGTTTTGAAAAGTATCTAGAACAATTCGCGATATACGATTAACGCTAGGTTAACCGTATAAAATAAAGTGAGGTAATTATAATGAATGAGGAACAAATTAAAAACGGTCTTTTTCCAATAGGTGAAAAAAATGAAGCATATAAAGATTTCTTTGTTGGTCAAAGTTATTTAGACATGTTAGTGGCGGATCCAGATATAAACGTTGGTGTTGGAAATGTTAGTTTTGAACCTGGAACACGTAATAATTGGCACATCCATCACGACGGTTACCAACTATTATTGGTCACTGCCGGTGAAGGTTGGTACCAAGAAGAAGGTCAACAAGCACGACGTTTAAAAGCTGGTGATGTTGTTGTCACAAAAGACGGGATTAAACATTGGCACGGTGCTACAAAAGATAGTTGGTTCTCACATGTTGCTATTACAGCAGGGACACCTGAATGGTTAGAAGCTGTTGATGACGAAACGTACGGTAAATTAAAAGATTAATAGGAGGATATTATATTATGGTAAAGAAACAAACAGCAGGTCGCGATAACTTAGGCGAATTTGCACCTAAATTTGCAGAATTAAATGATGATGTTTTATTTGGTGAAGTTTGGTCACGTGAAAGTGAATTACCAGCACATCAACGCAGTATTATAACAATTTCAGCTTTGATTTCAGGTGGTAACTTTGAACAATTGCCAGCACATATGGCAATTGGCAAAACAAATGGAATTACGAAGGAAGAAATTGCTGAAATTATCACACATTTATCTTTCTACGTTGGTTGGCCTAAAGCTTGGTCTGCATTTAATATTGCAAAAGATGTTTTTGAAGACTAATTATTTAAAAGTGGGACATGAATTAAATAAATACTGGCTCCGTACTTTGTCAAAAGTATCGAGTCAGTATTTTTGCTTACCTAATTATTTCTTGAGGTCTTGTCTGATTAAAAGTGAAATTATAACAATCGTAATCGCGGCAATAATAAATTCTACATTCAAAAAGTGTTTATTTATGAAAAATGCAACAATGACTCTAACTATGGTTGCAATAGCTAACGTTAAGATGAATGTTTTAATATAATGGACATTTATATAATCGTTTATTTTTTTAAACATGGACTCAACTCCTTCAGTTACCTAATAATAGTGGCACAAATTAATAAGATAAGCGAATTTTAAGTAACATTAAATGATTGTCCAGCAGACGTGAAAGCGCTATAATATAATTTGTAATTAGTTTAGGAGGAGATAGTTAATGTATCAAGCAAATGAAAAACGTTATGATAAAATGATTTATAATCGCCTCGGTAATAGTGGATTAAAAGTTTCTGCTATTGCCTTAGGCTTATGGAAGAACTTTGGGGATGAGACACCTTTAGCAACGCAAAAAGATATTATTGAAACAGCATTTGATAATGGAATTACTTATTTTGATTTGGCAAATAATTACGGTGATGGTGCTGCCGAGAAGAATTTTGGGCGCATTTTACGTGAAGATTTAAGTGCCTACCGGGATGAAATGGTTATTTCGACGAAGGCAGGTTACTATATGTGGCCAGGTCCTTATGGCGAATGGGGTTCAAAGAAAAACTTGTTTGCCAGTATGGATCAATCATTACAACGTATGCAGCTAGATTATGTTGATATTTTCTATCACCATCGTCCAGATCCAGATACACCGTTGGAAGAAACAGCTGAAGCTTTGGATTTACTCGTTCGCCAAGGTAAAGCCTTATATATTGGAATTTCAAATTATCGGGCACCAGAAGCTGAAAAGATGATTCAATTACTAAAAGCTAAAAATACACCTATCGTTGTCCACCAACCTAGATATAATTTATTAGATCGTTGGATAGAAGATGGATTAAAAGATGTTTTAAAACAAGAGCAGATAGGAACAGTTGCTTTTAGTCCTTTAGCACAAGGGTTATTGACTGATCGTTACTTGAATGGTATTCCAGACGATTCTAGAGTGAAACGATTTGATACCTTGTCTACTGAGAGAGTTGAATCAACACTTAAAAAGGTTCGTGAATTAAATGAAATTGCAAAAAATCGCAACCAGACATTGGCTGAAATGGCGCTATCTTGGGATTTGAAAGATAATTCTGTTTCGTCGGTTATTATTGGTGCTAGTCGTGTGAGTCAATTAAAGGATAATTTAAAGGCATTAGAGCATTTGGATTTTGCACCAGAAGAATTAGCAAAAATTGATAAAATTGTGAAATAAGAAGAGGTATATAAAGAGAACCCTTGGGATTGAAATGAAATTCAATCCCAAGGGTTCTCTTTATATCTTTTTTTGTTCTATAAAAAATGTATTTTAACTTAATTAAGCTAAGATACATCAATTAAATAAAAACTATTTAATCTTGATTTTCAAGGATTTCTCGAAATGGAATTAAACCCTCTGCTTGGTATTCTTTAACAAAAGCTTTAACAGCATCTGGATCTTGTGTTTTAGGATCAATAATGAGCTGTTCAACAGGAAGTGGACGGTCAGAAGTTACTTTAACATCGATAACAACAGGCACTTTTGAACCTTTAGCTTCAGCAAAAGCAGTTTTTAATTCTGCTAATGTCCGGACGGTATACCCTTTAGCTCCCATGTCGTTGGCAATTGCGCCCCAATCAGCATCAATTAAATCAATACCTGAGTGTGGTTGTTGTTTATCATCTTGTTCAGCGCGGATGAATCCAAGTTCCTGATTGCTTAAGACAACGTTGATGATAGGCATGTTGTATTTAACTTGTGTTAAGACATCTTGCATGACCATCGTCCAACCACCGTCACCAGAAATTGAGAAAACTTGACGGTCTGGAAAGGCAGAGTGAGCCCCAATTGCTGCGGGTAGTGCATACCCCATCGTTGCGTACCATGCGGATGTTGTAAATTTATTTTTCTCACCAAGACGTAAGAAACGCATTGCTTCAATCGTTACATTACCAACATCAATTTGGAAAATTGCATCGTCATCTTTAATTTTATTAATTTCATTGAAAACTGGTTCAAAACGAAGTGGTTTACTGTCATCTTCAGTAAAGCTATCAATCCATTTAATCCAGTTTTCTTTGTTAGCGATGGCAGCTTTGTACCATTTTGTTGGTGCAACTGGTGTTTTAACGGCCTTATTTAATGCGATTAAAGTTTCCTTACCATCGGCTAAAATAGGGACATCAACTGAATGACGTTTACCTAATTTTTCAGAATCAATATCGACCTGAATAAATTTAGCATCTGGAGAAAAGAAATATTCACCAAATGGAAAATCAGATCCAATGAAAAGAACAGCATCAGCGCCACGAAGAAGGTCAACGCCGGGTTTGCCAGCAACTCGTCCAGCAGAACCCATGTATGCTTTGTAATCATCAGGAATAATTGTTTTAGCAAGCGCAGTTGTTGCGATTGGTAATGATAATTTTTCAGATAATTCAATTAATTCTTTTCCAGCGCCACGAACACCTTTCCCAGCATAAATAATTGGTGTCTTAGCTGTTGTTAAAATATCTAAGGCATCTTGAATTTGTTTATCACGAGGCATCGGATAAAGAGGTTCTTGGTGTGTTGCGGCTGTTGAAACAAAGGTGTCATCGATTTCTTGCCAACCTAAATCGGTCGGAATTGTGACAACTGCGACGCCATTATATTTGTAGGCTTGACGGATAGCTTCATCAACAACAATGGGTAAGTTTTCGGGTGTAGTAGCTGTTCTGTTATAAATAGAAACATCCTCAAACATTGGATTTTCATTCATTTCTTGGAAGTAATTTGTATTCATCACTTGTGTACCAACTTGGCCGACTAAGGCAAGAACAGGAACACCATCATATTTAGCATCGTAAAGTCCGTTTAATAGATGGACAGCACCGGGACCAGCGGAACCAAAAGTAACACCTAATTTTCCAGTTACTTTAGCTTCACCAACTGCTGCGAGTGCGCCGACTTCTTCATGACGAACTTGTACATAATTAATTGTATTTTTACGATTATGTAGTGCATTCATTGTTGAATCAAATGAACCACCTGGCAACCCATAGACGGTTTTAACGCCCCAATCTTCTAAAACTTTGAGCATGGCATCTGATGCATTAATTTTTTTTGGCATAATAGTAAATCTCCTTCTTGAAAAATTTTATTCTACAAGGATAGTATAAATCTACCAATGAATTAACACCAGTGAAAGCACTTACTTTTAGTAATTAAAAAAGGTAGTTCAGACAAAAAAGTCTGAACTACCTAAATAGGGTTTTATTTAAAACGAACGATAATTTTACCAAGTGCATGATGAGATTCACTACGATCGTGAGCTTCTGCTACACCTTCTGCAGAGAATTCATGAACTGAATCTAAGGTCACTTTTATAGTGCCATCTTCAAGCATATCAGCTAATTTAGTTAATTCTTCACCATTTGGGTCCAACCAAATTGAATCAAAAGTCACATTTCTTGCTTCAGCAAGACCTGCTGTTTTTTCAGAATCCATCCCAGTAATAGCAACTAAACGACCTGTGCCATGTTTTAAGATATTAACTGATTTTTCTTGTGCGTCACCACCGATTGTATCAACTACAAGGTCGATATCTTTTAAGATTTCCGCAAAATCAGTTTCATGGTAATCAATGACTTGGTCAGCGCCAAGTCCTTTAACAAAATCAATATTCTTCGAGCTAGTTGTGGTAATAACGTAAGCACCAACTGATTTAGCAAGTTGAATAGCGAAAGAGCCAACGCCACCTGAACCAGCATGAATAAAGACTTTTTCACCTTTTTCTAAATGACCATGATCAAAAAGGGCTTGCCATGCAGTTAAACCAGCTAAAGGAACAGCAGCAGCTTCTTCAAAGCTAATATTTTTAGGTTTTGGTGCAAGCAAATTAGCATCAACAGCAGTATATTCGGCGTAAGTACCAAAACGAGTCGTGGCAGGGCGTGCGAAGACTTCATCACCAATTTTCCAATCGGTTACGTTAGCGCCTACTTCTGTGATAACACCCGACACATCCCAACCTAAAATAATAGGAAATTGCCAGTTAAGCATACCTTGTAAAAAGCCTTCACGCGTTTTCCAATCAATTGGATTAATTCCAGCTGCTTTTTCTTGAACAATTACTTGATCCGCCGTCATTTCAGGCATAGCTACTTCACGTTGTTTAAGTTTATCTTGTCCGCCAAATTCATCAATTACAACGGCTGACATCATTTTCTTTTCTGTCATCGGATTCCTCTTCTTTCCAGTTACTTTTAATTTGTAAGTGAATTGTATCGAATAACGAAATAGAATGCAATCAAGACACTCTTTTATAGTATTAATATTCTTATGGTTAAAATTGACATTTAGACTTTATTTACGTATATTATAGCTATAAGTGATGAAGTAGTTCAGTAATTTATCGATCAATTTTAAAGAAACCTGGTGGTCGCTGGAAATCAGGAATTATCGATGAGTGAAGTACGCTATGGAGCTAACAACGATTCATCTCGTTAACGATGATTGAGCGATTAGCTACTATATTATGTAGATAATAACTTGGGTGGTAACGCGGAAATTAATTCGTCCCTGATATCTTTTTTAGATATCAGGGATTTTTTTATACTTATATTATATAGGAGGAAACAGAAATGAATATTATTGACGAACTAGAATGGCGCGACGCAATTAATCAAACGACAGACGAAGATGGGTTACGTGAACTAACGTCTGAAAAATCAATTGGCTTATACTGTGGGGTTGATCCAACAGGGGATAGTATGCATATCGGACACTTAATTCCATTTATGATGTTGAAAAGATTTCAATTAGCAGGACATCATCCATACATCATTATTGGTGGTGGTACAGGTTCAATTGGTGATCCAAGTGGTAAAAAATCTGAACGTGTGCTGCAATCGATGGACCAAGTTCATCATAATGAGCAAGCTCTCACTGCACAGATGACCAAATTATTTGGACAAGATTCAAATATTTCAATTGTAAATAACTATGATTGGTTATCAAAAATTAGCTTGCTTGATTTCTTACGCGATTACGGTAAGTTATTTAATGTAAATAGCATGCTCGCAAAGGATGTTGTTGCAAGTCGTTTGGAAGTTGGTATCTCATTCACGGAATTTACATACCAAATCTTACAATCAGTTGATTTCCTACATTTACACAAGCACCATGATGTTCAATTACAAATTGGTGGGGCTGATCAATGGGGGAATATTACTGCAGGAATTGATCTTATTCATAAAGAGCTAGGTTCAGACACAAAGGCATATGGGCTAACAATTCCACTAATGCTTAAGGCTGATGGTACTAAATTTGGTAAAACAGCTGGTGGCGCAGTTTGGTTAAATCCAGAAAAAACAACACCATATGAATTCTACCAATTTTGGTTAAATCAAGACGACCGGGATGTTGTGAAATATTTGAAATTTTTCACATTCTTAACGTCAGATGAGATTGCTGAATACCAAAAATCAGTTGAAACAGCTCCAGAAAAACGTGAAGCACAACGCCGCTTAGCACGAGAAGTAACAGAATTTGTTCATAGTCCAGAAGCTGTAATTGAAGCCGAACATATTTCTGCAGCTTTATTTTCAGGCGAAGTGAAAGAATTAACGACGAGTGAAATTGAACAGGGGTTTAAAAATATGCCTTCTGTTGAATTAGCAGCAGAACCAGAGAATATTGTTGAGTTATTAGTAAATACAAAAATTGAATCATCAAAAAGACAAGCACGTGAAGATATCACTAACGGGGCTATTCGTATTAATGGTGAAAAAATTCAAGATTTAGATTTTATGATTGATCCTGCTACAGAATTTGATGGCAAATTTGTGATTATTCGTCGTGGTAAAAAGAAATATTGGTTAGGACGCGTTAACGCATAATGGCACTATTTTATGTAATAGCTTTTCTTGTGGCGGGGATTATTATTTCAAATGTAATTCACGAAATTCTTCCTAAAATACCAGATGCTTTTATTCTTATTGTAATTGGTCTGTTGTTGTCATTAGTACCAGTCATGGCTAATTTCGAATTAGAACCAGAATATTTTATGTTATTCATTATTGCACCACTTATGTTTAATGATGGGCAAAAAACATCTGTTAGGGGGATCCGTAAAAATTTTCATGCGATACTTTTATTATCAGTAGTTTTAGCGCTTATTACAGTTGTAATAGTAGGGTTGTTAGCGAATCGATTAGAAGTTCGATGGACATTGCCACTTGCAATAGCACTAGCTGCGATTGTGACACCAACTGACGCCATAGCAGTAAAATCCTTAACATCAGCATCAAAACTTGATTCAGGGGTTAATACTGCCTTAGAATACGAATCATTATTTAACGATGCAAGTGGATTAGTGATGTTAAATTTGGCATTATCTGTGATGGAAAAAGGAACATTTTCCATCTATAGCGGATTATTTCAATTTATTTTTGTTGCAGTTGGTGGTATTGTAGTTGGGGTTATGGCAGGTGGAATCTTAGTTATCGTTAGAACGTATTTTAATAAGAGGGTAACTTCACCAGAATTAACGATTATTCCAATTGCGTTGTTAACACCATTTATTGTTTATTTATTGGCGGAAAGTCTAGGGACATCGGGAATTATTGCTGTTGTAACTGCAGGGATTGTTCATAATATTGAATCCGAGCGTTTAAAATTAACTGCAACACGTGTCCAGTTAGTTTCGTCAACAATATGGGATACGTTGACCGCAATGCTTAACAGTATTGTATTTATTTTATTGGGAATTAGTTTACCTGAAATTTTCCGGGCACTGATTAAACTTGGAACGAGTCAGTCGTTTGAGTTGTTGAGTCTGGGTTTGATAATCTATGTAGTCATGATTGGTATCCGATACACTTGGGCATTAATTGGAAAAGAACCACATATTGCTGCCTTTTTCGGTCCTTCAAAATCAAAAAAAAGACGAAAAAATGCATTTGTTTTTGGGTTGAGTGGGGTACACGGAACAATCACGTTATCAATGGCATTTTCATTACCAATGTTAATAAATGGACGGGCTTTTCCGTATCGAGAAGAAATTTTAATCATTGCAACTACTGTCATATTATTAAGTATGATAACACCAGCATTAGTGTTGCCTAAAATCTTACTAGCTAAAAAGTTATCATTTAATAAAGAAGAATTAAATTTTTCACGAATACAAATGATTGATTACGCTAGTTTACATTTAACAGAACGTATTCAATCTAACGATGTGAGATACGCGGTGATTCAACAATTACAATCACAAAAAGGGTTTAATGATATTCAAGGGTATGATAAACATCAAGAATTATTTAAAAAAATTAATGAAATTGAAGATGAATTTTTAAATAGTAATGAGATAAAAGAAATTTATCCTGCCCGAGTACTCAGTACGTACAGAAAAATTTTGGATACAGATTATGGTGGACAACGATTAAGTGTTAATCGAATCATTCGATCAGTAGAACATCAGGTTAGGCATGAAGCGTGGCATATTAGCCATGGGCAAATAACTCGTGGACAGAGAAGTAAGGCCAGGAAACAATGGGCTAAAGATAATATAGAAAAAATGCAAATACACAATGATTTCCGATCATTATTATGGGACTTGGAGAATCAATTGCATGAAGTAATTGAACAATATTTACATGATTTAACAAAAGAACGTTTGGCTAATGCACATGGACAACTAGATGATATTCAGAATGTTGAAAGATTTATCGAAGATCGACAAAGACACTTTCGTAGAGATTACGAAGAGAATGAAAAAATATCAGTAGATTTATTTATTCAAGCATTTCAATTAGAATATAATTATGTTCAAACACAATATATAGCAGGAATAATTAACGAGCAACTTGCTAATAAGTTGTATGATGAAATAAATCAGGCGCAAACACTACAAATGCAGCAACTATTAGTTGAACATTAAATAAAAAATAATTTCAAAAATCAGGATTAATAGTCTATTTTTGAAATTATTTTTTTATTTAAGACCTATAAAGTAATTAAAAGTACAGATGTATACGATTACATCAATATTTTTAGATTTAATTTAAATAAAGGCTTGACGAAGGTCATTATTCTTGGTAAAGTAATAAACGTTGCCTCAGTAGTAAACAACTAATTCAAATGTGACCAGTTAATTAATTAAAAAAAATCTTGACAATTAACGAAATCCTTGATATGATATAAAAGTTGTCAAAAGCAACCAAGTAGATCTTTGAAAACTGAACA